>VCAY01000009.1 GCA_013607635.1 Campylobacterota bacterium | reverse complement strand
AAAAAACTTCCTCCTGAAATGCTAGAAGTAGCATTAAAAGTTAAAGACACTATGGAGACATTGATCCGTGATGGTGCAAACGGAGAATTTTAAGCATTCTCCTCATTACTGTTATCGCATTGTTGCGGTAACGGTTTCATAGCAGGGAAAAGCAATACATCTCTGATGCTGTGCTCATTGGTAAGCAGCATCACAAGTCTGTCGATCCCTATCCCTTGGCCGGCTGTTGGAGCCATCCCGTAACTGAGCGCTTCAACGAAGTCACTATCCATCTCATGTGCTTCATCATCACCACACGCTTTGGCATCCATCTGCGCTTCAAAACGCTCTAGCTGATCTACAGGATCATTCAGTTCACTAAACGCATTGGCGATCTCACGACCGGCAATGAAAAGCTCAAATCGCTCAGTGATAGCCGGATTATCGTCACTTCTTCTTGCAAGTGGAGAGATCTCGACAGGATACTCTGTAATAAAAGTTGGATCGATCAATTTTGCTTCAACAAACGCATCAAAAAGCTCCCCTTGAAGCTGACCAAGGTTCATCGCTTCATTTGCTTCAAGATTATTCGAACGCAGATATTCCAAAATCTTCCCTTTGTCACAGACAATATCTTCAGGAACACCGCCAATCTCTGAGAGTGATTTGATAAGGGGTATCTCACGGAAGTTCCCAAAGTTTACTTCCATATCGCCATACGGAAGGAGTGTTGGTAGATCAAGATGATTAAAAAGGTAATGAAAATACTCTTTGGTGATCTCAATGAGGTCTTTATATGTTTTGTATGCCCAGTAAAACTCAATCGAAGTAAATTCAGGGTTGTGTGTAGCATCCATCCCCTCATTTCTGAAGTTCCTGTTGATCTCAAAAACCGCTTCAAAACCACCGACAATCAAGCGTTTGAGGTAAAGCTCCGGTGCGATTCTAAGGTATCTGTCAACTCCAAGTGCATTATGGTGGGTGACAAACGGTTTTGCATTTGCTCCTCCGGCGATGGGGTGCATCATCGGTGTTTCAACTTCCAAGAAACCTTTTTCTTCAAAAAATCTTCGAGTGAGTGAGATCACACGGGAGCGTATAGCAAATGTGCGTCTGACTTCTGAGTTCATAATAAGATCAAGGTAGCGTTTTCGATAGCGTACCTCTTTGTCGGTGATACCGTGAAACTTCTCAGGAAGTGGAGCGATAGCTTTTGTTAGGAGCTTTAGATCATCTACGTGTAACGAAAGTTCACCTTTTCCCGTAACAAATGGGTAGCCACCCACCTCGATAATATCACCAACTTCGATGTTCTTTTTGAATATATTGTTATAAAAACCTTCCGGAAGGTTGTCTCTTGCAATATAAACTTGCAACATACCGCTTTCATCTTCGATTTTGGCAAAAGAGGCTTTCCCCATGATACGAAGAAACTTGATGCGACCGCTTACGATGTAGTGGCGATTTGCATCGCGTTTGTTCTCTTTTTCAAAGATATCACCATTGACGTTGATATACTTCTCCACCGTTGTGTTTCTTTGAGAATTGTTTGCATAAGGGTTAAAACCATACTCTTTAAGAAGTTTTGCTTTCTCTATTCTTTGTTGTATCAGTTTATTATCAAAAATCAATCATCTTCCTTTTAGTTTAATTGTGTTTGCTTGGCACTCTTTACATAGACCATATATTTGCATCGAGTGATCTACCATTTTAAATCCGAGCTCTTTAGTAATGGAGTGTTGACGCTTTTCGATCTGCTCATCAACAAATTCGGTGATTTTACCACACGCAGTACATATAAGGTGATCGTGGTGATCTTTTGCTCCAAGTTCATACTTTTTACCGGCAGCACCAAAAGAGAGCGATGTTACAATGTTGGAGTCTTCCAAGAGTGAAAGTGTACGATACACTGTTGCAATACCTGTTTTTAATTCAGGGTATTTTTCCTGGATAACTCTGTGCAACTCCTCTGGTGTGAGGTGCTCATCTGAGTTGTAAAGTGTTTCTAAAATCACTTCACGCTGGATCGTAAATTTAAGATTGTTTTTTTTGATCAGCGCTTTAAAATCATCAAGTAGCTGGCTATATTCTATGGTTCTGTCTTGAAAATTTGTATCTATCGACATCGTTTTTACTCGTTTGTTGTATGTTTTTCTTTTGGTAGCGCATTGGAAATTGTTTGATCAGTCTTGTTGATTTTCTCTTTGATGGTTTTGTTGACAATCTCTTTGGTCGTTGTATCAATACCCTTTGAAACCGCATCGATTTGTTGCTCTATCGCTACAGTTTTTTCAACAGGGTCAATCTTCATAATAAACCCTCCAGTAGTAACGAAAATAGGGTAGAGTATACTGTTTTGCATCGCCTCATCAACAGTAGGTTTGAGTGATTTTACATTGCTAATAGCAAAAATAATGACCGCAGCAATCAAAAAGAACTTACCAGAACCTATAAAAAAGCCAAGTACTTTATCCATAGCTCCAAGACCACTAAGCTTACTGAGTTTTTGAAAAATTATTCCAATAGTTATCATAAGTATCCAAAATAGTGCCAGTGAGACTAAGAAACCTGTAAAACTAACGGCAGAACTGTTTGAAAAGTGAAAGATGAGATCACTGAGATGTTTTCCAACTGCATCTCCAACTCTTGAGGCAACAAAAATCCCTCCAATGATCCCTATAAGACCGAAAATCTCTTTAAAAAAACCATTGATAATCCCTTTAAGCCCTAACAAAAGGATGATGATGCCAGCAATAATGTCAAAGTAGTTGATATCCATAGTTATATTATTTCCATATTCATTGTTAGCAACGATTTAATATCTTCTTTTATCAAAACAATACCCCCTAAATCTTAGTGCGATTATACAAGAGCTTAACATAAAAAAAGCTTGTATACTTAATTTAATCATATTTTTGGTAAAATTCCCGAAATTTTACTATTTAAGGTCTAGATTATGAGTCAATGGAGTCCATCAAGCTGGAGAGAAAAACCGATTTTACAACAGCCAACTTACCCTGATCAAGCAAAATTGCAGGGTGTTTTGTCGGAGTTAAAAAACTATCCGCCACTTGTTTTTGCGGGTGAGGTTCGCTCACTTAAAGAACAGCTTGCAAATGTTGCAAACGGGAGGGCTTTTTTGCTTCAAGGTGGAGATTGTGCTGAGAGTTTTAGCGAGTTTCATGCAGATAACATTCGTGATACTTTTAAAGCACTTATGCAAATGGCAGTGGTGATGACGTATGCCGGAGGATTGCCTGTGGTCAAAGTTGGAAGACTCGGTGGACAGTTTGCAAAACCACGCTCCAGCGATGTTGAAACACAAGGAGATATCACGCTTGATTCTTACCGTGGTGATATCATCAACTCGGTTGAGTTTTCCAAAGAGGCGCGTGTTCCAGACCCAGAGCGAATGATAAGAGCGTACAACCAAGCAGCAGCGACACAAAACCTTCTTCGTGCTTTTGCTTCAGGTGGTTTGGCTGATCTGCATCAGGTACATAAATGGACTTTAGATTTTGCACATCAGGGTGAAGCGACACAGAAGTATGAAAAACTTGCCGATGATATTGAGCGATCTTTGCAGTTTATGGAAGCGTGTGGTGTGACATCAAAAAGTTACAGAACGTTGCGAGAGACAGATTTTTACACATCGCATGAAGCACTGCTGCTGCCTTATGAAGAGGCATTTAGCAGAAAAGACTCAATCACGGGTGATTGGTACAATGTTGCGGCGCACATGGTATGGATCGGAGATAGAACTCGTCAGCTTGACGGTGCACATGTAGAGTATATGCGAGGGATCAAAAACCCTATCGGTATCAAAGCAGGACCTTCGATGGACCCTGATGAGCTTGTCAAACTTGCCAATGCGCTCAATCCTGACAATGAAGCAGGTCGCCTAAACATCATCGTTCGTATGGGTGCAGATAAAGTTGCAGATGGTTTGCCACCGCTTATTCGTGCGATCGAGAAAGAGGGGCTTCAAGTGGTGTGGTCGTGTGATCCTATGCATGGAAACACCATCAAATCATCAAATAACTACAAAACACGCCCTGTCGATGCGATTTTAAGTGAAATGAAGCAGTTCTTCCAAGTACATAAAGCTGAAGGTACACATGCCGGTGGTGTGCACCTTGAGATGACAGGTAAAAATGTAACAGAGTGTATCGGTGGTACTTTTACTGTCACTGAGGAGGACTTAAGCTCCCGTTACCACACACATTGTGACCCTCGTTTAAATGCAGACCAGTCGTTAGAGTTGGCGTTTTTGATAGCTGACTCTTTAAAAGAGGCGTATAAGTAAGAGCTCTTGTTGCTCTTATTGTCAAGATCTAAAAATTTCCATGCCACAAAAGATATGCTATCATTTGCTACGTTAAATCTTTTTGGATTAACCAGTTAGTCCTGCAAAGATTTGCCTTTGGTATAAGTTCAAAAAGGGGTTGGTTATGAATAAGTTTTCTGAGATTGTTGAAGAGATAAAAAGTATACTCTCACCTGAGTTTGCACCCAAAAAAGTGTTTGATAAAGATGTGGCGGAAGTGCTTGGGATTTCACAGATGAACTTTGCTACAATGAAAAAAAGGGAAAAGGTGCCTTTTGCGGAGCTGTTGGATTTTTGTGCAAGTCGCAGTATTTCGATCAACTGGCTGCTATATGGACAGTCACCGGAGAGTTTGGTTCAAGCAACAAACAACTATATGATCCGCTATTTTAATGATATTAATGCGAGTGCCGGTGGCGGAAGTGAGAATGAATTTGAGGAGATCGAGGAGTTGGAGTTGCCTTCACAGTTTGTTTTTATGCTTGGAGGGGAGCGAGAACTTAAAAATATTGAAGCGATCAATGTTAGCGGTGATTCGATGGAGCCAACTTTTAGCTATAACGATATTGTATTTATCAATCGCAGTAAAACAGATATCAATCGCGGGGGCATTTTCACCATCAGAACCGAAGCGGGACTTTTTATCAAAAGGATCCAAAAAAGGATCGATGGGATGATCGATGTGATCTCGGACAATTCTGTTTACAATACACAAACACTCTCTGAAAATGAGATTGAAGTGATCGGTCGTGTTGTCGGAAGATTTGGGGATGTTGATTGATACCAATAAAAAGGGTGTGATCTTGAAACCTTTTAGTATTGCTTTGTGTTGTTTGTTGCTTGTTGGTTGTGCATCTAAAGAGCCGCTTACACAACAAAAGCTTACAAAAAAAACTGCACCTAAGACTCTTAGAGACTTAGAGGAGTTGCCCCAAGAGGCTTTTGCCTATAGTTTTTTTCAAGATGCTCACTCTATTGGGGATATTGATTCTTTTGTTCAAGATTATTTTAGGGTTTGGAATCTGCAAAAGATATCTATAGACCCAGATGAAGCGATGTGGGCATTTGAGAGTTTTGATGCCAATAACAGCTACTCAATGACACTACAAGCGTTGGAGGAAGATTTTTTTCGTTCACAAAAACAAAACTGCAACCTTTCACGCTACGGAACTATCAATAAAAACGCTATCACACTCAAAACGCTCAATCTTCGTGCTATGCCAACAGATGAACCTCTATTTCTCGATCCAAAAAAAGCTGGAGAGGGGTATCCGTTTGATTATTTGCAAAACTCTTTGATCGCTGCGAACAAGCCCCTGTTTGTCTCGCACTACTCAGCAGATAAAAAATGGGTATTTGTAGAGACAAGTTTTGGTTTTGGATGGCTTAAAAGCAGAGATATCGCTTACATTGATGAAAAATATACCGACATTTGGCAAAAGGCAAAACAGGTGTTTTTACTCAAAGATGGTGTAGCGATCAATGATGCACAGGGGCATTATCTTTTTGATTCAAGAGTGGGGATGGTATTGCCACTCATCGATGAAGATGCAAAGAACTACTATGTTCTAACTGTGAGTGCAGATAAAGCGGATAAGCCATACTATAATCGATCAGCCATATCTAAAAAGATCGCTTCATCACACCTTTTGAAGTTTGAAAAAAAGAGTATAGATGCTGTGCTTGGGGAGTTGCAAAAAGGAAGGTACGGTTGGGGCGGTATCTATGAGCAACGTGATTGCTCTGCGACACTGCGCGATTTTTTTACCCCTTTTGGATTGTGGTTACCAAGAAACTCGTCCTCTCAAAGTAAAGTGGGTAAAGTGATCTCACTTAAAGGGATGCGTGATGCACAAAAACTACAGATTATTAAACAGCAGGCTAAACCTTTTAGTACACTTCTTTATAAACCTGGACATATTGCTTTGTATGTGGGTACTTTTAATGATCAGGTGGTGATTTTTCAAAATGTTTGGGGTGTAAAAACAAAAAAGGGTGAAAAAGAGGGTAGATATATCGTTGCCAAACCGGTGTTTAGTACACTTGAGCTTGGAAAAGAGCTCGATGATTTTGACCCCAAAGCCTCGATGCTTTTTAAGCTAGAGAGTATGAATATTCTTGACTCTTCAGCTTTTTAGGCTTTTATATCTAAAAGCGTGCCAAGAATCCCGTCTTGCGCTCGTATCGAAGTAGCGTTTATCTGCAAAGATGATATATTGCTTGTGATGTTTATAATAGACTCCTCTTAACACCATGGTAGTGCTAAGAAGAAAAGTAGTATGAGAAAAGATAATTAGTGAAGATCAGCGTTGAGTTTTACTTCTCTTTTTGAGCGAAGAATGACCATCTCACCAGTAAAAGAGTCTTGACGGAAGTGGATACCGTTAAGCCCTGCAAGATCTTTACCCTTGATCCAATCACCCTCTAGGTTAGTCTCTGGATTTGCAGCATTGATCTTCTCAAGCTCCTCATCCTCGACAATAAATTTGGTTCCTTCAAGTACTGCGATCCCTGCATCGATGATACATCCATCACCAAGTGGGATACCACAAACAGAGTTCGCACCCAAAAGGCAGTTTTTACCAACACTGATAGGATTACCGTCTGTTCCTGAAAGCACACCCAAGATCGATGCGCCACCACCAACATCACTGCCATTACCAACAATTGCAGAAGAGCTGATACGCCCCTCAACCATACTTACACCTGTAGTTCCGGCATTGAAGTTGATATAGCTAGCTCCTGGCATGACTGTAGTTCCTGCGGCTAGTTGCGCACCAAATCTTACTTTTGAAGTATCTAAAATACGCGTATTGTCAGCTGGGATGATGTGTTGTAGGAATCTTGGGAACTTATCTACAAAGTCTATGTGTGGATAATCACCTGAGAGCTTAAGCTCGATCTCAAACTCTCTTAGATAATCAAGCTCGATCGGCTTTCCGTGTGACCATGCAACATTTGGCAATGCACCAAAAGCACCATTAAGGTTGATAGAGCGAAGTTCAACTTTTGCCAAACTCATCGCATAGAGTTTAAGGTATGTTGCTTCAACACTTTGTAGTGGCGCATCATTGAAGATAAAGCACACTTTGAACTCACCATCTTTGTAATCGTCGTTGATCATCTGGTTGTAAAGTGCTGAAACTACCTGAATATTTTTGTGTGCATCACCGTAAGCCTCATCGGCATAAGGTGTAAATGCATTGAGACAAGATTGTAAAAACTCTAAGTTGATCTCAAATACCTGTTCATCAGCGCTAAAGTCGATCTCAATCCCTTGCTCTATAAGTGCTTTAATAAAGATCGCCGCACTGCCGAAGTTTTCATTCCAGTTTACTACCGGATAGGTTGCTTGAAGTGATTTTTCAGGGTTAAGCTGACCTAAATCTACTCTGGCGATACCAAAAGCCAAAGGGTCTTTGTAACCCGCTGTTGCTTTAATGTTTTCAATAAGTGCTTTAAAAGCGTCTGTTGTCTCTATAACTTCCATAATGAATTCCTGCTTAATTGATTTATGGACGCAATTATAATTAAATTTTCCTAATAAGTTTTACACTATACTTCACCTATGGATCATAAATTAAGCGAACTTTTAAAAAATGATGATTATTTAGGGCTCAAAAACTATTTTAAAAGCGGTGGTGATATCCAAGACTGCAACGAAGCGGGTGAGGGTGTGCTAGCCTGTGCTATTCGTGCGCGTTGCAGTTTTGATACTTTGATGATGCTTGTTGCGTTTGGGGCTGATATTTTTGACTTTGATGATGAGGGGGTGAGTGTGTTTGATATTGCAATCACCTACGATGATAAAGAGATGGTTAACTACCTCATTGAGCAAGGCAGAGATGTGAATCAAACCAATAGAAAAAGTGGTTTTACACCTCTGATGGCTGCTGCTTGTTATGGACGAGTAGAGATCGCTAAACTCCTTTTGCAACATGGTGCCAATCAATACGCCAAGGACTCCAAAGGGTTTAGCGCAATAGATTTTGCAAGAAAAATGAACAAAAAAACAATACTTGAGCTTTTAGACTATGATGAAAATGCCCCAAAAAACACAGACTATGCAAGATAGTTAATTGAAAAACTTCCCCTGTTTTTCGTTGTCGAGTGGTTTTCGCTTCTCTTTGGCCAGCCAATCTTGCAAGAGTGATTCTATCACTTTGCTCAGGCTCATTTTGTATCTTACTCTTGAATATTTCATGGCATCATCCCATGTTTGCTTGTCTATCAAAAGGCTTCTTGTGACTTCGTTTTTTGGTTTCACGCTTTTCCCTTTTTATGAAGCTTGCAGAAGCTCTATGAAATTTTTGTAACTGTCAACGATCTTTTGGTTTTTGAGGTTTTGGATATAAAACTCAATCGCTTTTTTGCCAAGTCTAGGTATCTCATTTTTGACCGCCCAGCTTGAGACTGTGCCCTCCGGTATCTCAAGTATCTCGGCAAGTTGCTTTTGAGTGATGTTGAGCTCTTTGCAAATATCTTTAACTATATTAGATTGGCGTTTTTTAGGAGCTTTTTTTACTTTATTTGGAGTTTGTTGCTGCTCTTGTGGTTTGATCTCGCAGTTGCCGTTGATCCATTTTATGACTTCGGAGGCGCTTAAAACCCAGTCTCTTGAGTTGAGTTGTTTTACAACATCTTGGGCATACTTAGCAGCGTATTTAGAAGAAAGTTCTTCATCTGTAGTGATTTGGTATAGCATGGCAAAAGCAAGCTGTAAAGACCCTGAACCATTACTCCCCCAGTTAAAACTTTCCGATTTTTGAAACAGATTTGTTCTTGTTGAAAGCTCTAGCTCTCCATAGGTTACAAATTTACTGCCAAGCAGAGTGCGGTGTCCCTTAAATACGTGATTGTTCATTACTATTGCCATGTAACTTCTCTCATAGTTTGAAGGTGTAATTGTGCTCCGCGGTATCTTCTGTTTCTATCTCTTCGGAGAGAAAAACCACCCTGTACACAATATATGCAAATACAATAAGCAAAAAAAGTACCAATAACCAAACTATCATAATAAATTTCCTTGTATTTGCAGATATATCGGTCTTTAGAGAAATTACATTAATTTATATTTGATTTGTAATTTCTCAAGAGCGTCTGTAAAGTGCTTAAAAGTGGTTATAACCTTGTCAAGATCAGCTCCTGCGACAGATATCTCAACATTTGGTTTTTCATCTACAAATATTGGCAAAGAGGAGAGTTCTACACTGTTTGGAACCTTTTGCATCACATCGATCAAAGTATTTTCACTGGTGTAAGCATAGAGGGTTTTTCTATATTTAGTGGTAGATTGAGAAAAGTGTGTTTGGATCACATTGTGCAGCATTGGGTGTGCCATCGATGGAAATCCCGGAACAAAAAAGTATCTATCATCAAGGGAAAACCCCGACATATTATTGATAGGATTTTTGATCAGATCGGCATCTGGAGGAAGCTCTGCCATCTGGATTCTATGGGGATAGGCTTCGTCACCAAAACGCTCTATGATATCTTGTTGAAATTTCTCATGCACCACAGTGGGGCTGTTTTTAAAAACTTGTGAAGCGATCTCTCGTGTGAGGTCATCAGGTGTCGAGCCTATCCCTCCAAAGGAGAACATCACACCGTTAGGGTCTGCTTGGATCATTTTGTAAGTGCGAGTGATGAGCTCTTTATCATCTTTGATCACAAAAGAGGCAAAAAGCTCATGCCTGTACTTTGCAAGCTCCTTTTGTAAAAAGCTAAAGTGTTTATCGACTCGTCTAGCGTTAAGGATCTCTGTGCCGATGATCACCGCATAAAAGTTCATTGTTTGCATCCTAAAGGGCACCTCAAAATCTATTTTTTCTATTATAGCAATACATAAGTGAATCCAAAGTATAATTGCACAAAAATATTACTATAAAGGCAAAGAGATGTCGTATGCCCAAAAATTAGAAGAGTTGTTAACAAAAAGTGTGATACCCGATATTCAAGAGAGACTTGATGAGATTTTTGAAGAGATAGCAGATGCTAAAGAGGCTAGCACAGAAGCCAAAGAGGAGATCGAAGAGCTTCGTGAGTTTAAAGCTGATCTTGAAGATGTGCTTGATGAGATAAAAACGGGTGAGATCGAAGAGGATGAGTGTCAAGAGCTTATCGAAGATATCTTAGAAGCACAAAACAGCTATGAAGATGACTAAAAACTAAAAAAAGGATGAGAAATATGAGAATGATTTTACTTGGTGCACCAGGTGCCGGAAAAGGGACACAAGCGCAGTTTTTGACAAAAAAATACAACATACTGCAAATCTCTACAGGAGATATGCTAAGAGCTGCAATCAAAGCAGGGACAGAGCTTGGCAAACAGGCAAAAGAGGCGATGGATGCGGGTAAGCTTGTTTCTGATGAGATCATTATCGGTTTAGTAAAAGATCGCATCGCTGAGGATGATTGTAAAAACGGATACCTTTTAGATGGTTTTCCTCGCACACTCGCACAAGCTGATGCCGTGACAAATGCGGGGATAGAGATCGATGCTGTGATCGAGATCGATGTGCCGGATGAGGAGATCGTCAAGCGTATGAGTGGTCGTCGTGCACATCTTGCAAGTGGCAGAACCTATCACATCGTTTACAATCCGCCAAAAGTTGAGGGCAAGGATGATCTTACCGGTGAAGATCTTGTTCAAAGAGATGATGATAAAGAGGAGGTAGTGCTGGATCGTCTTCGTGTGTATCATGAGCAAACTGAGCCACTCATTGGCTACTACAAAGAGCAAGCTGCAAAAAACAGCGCTTTAAAATATATCACAGTAGATGGTACTGCTGATATTGCAGAGGTTGAAAAGGCGATTGTGAGTGCACTAGACAAATAGTCTAGTGGCTACATTCTTGCCTTAATAAAGCTTTCCATCTCAGAGACGATCTCCTCAATCGTTCCCTCTCCAGAGATCACTTTAAGAAGATTTTTTTCATTGTAAAAATCGCGGATCTGTTGTAGTGGTTCATTGTAGATTTTCATGCGGTTGTAAAACACTTCGTTGTTATCATCTGCGCCACGTGAGCGACCAAGAACCCTCTGTTTTGCCGTCTCTTCACTTACTTCAACTTCGATTACATTGGTGAGTTTGAGATCAGGCGTATCTTGCAGATACTTATCTAGCTCCACCATCTGCTCAACACTTCGAGGGTAACCATCGATGATGATATAGTCAGTTGGTGCTTTTTTGATCGCTCCAACGATTGTCTCAATTACGATCTCAATGGGAACAATAGCACCACGAGAGATGTAGCTCTCTATCTCTTTGCCCCGTTTACTCCCTGAAGCCACTTCTGCACGAAGCATATCTCCAGTAGAGTAGTGGGTTATCTGCTCGTTGTTTTTAGCGATAAGCTGGGCATCTGTTGTTTTACCTGAACCGGGTGCACCGATGATTAAAAATAGTTTTTTCATTACGCTTTTGTTTGCTCACGAAGTCTGATGTGAAGCTCTCTTAGTTGTGTATTGTCAACCGGTGAAGGAGCATCTGTGAGCACACATGATGCTTTTTGTGTTTTAGGGAATGCAATAACATCACGGATCGATGATTTTTTCGTGATTAGCATCATAAGTCTGTCAAAACCGATCGCAAAACCGCCGTGTGGAGGCGCACCAAATTTAAGAGCATCAAGCAAGAAGCCAAATTTCTCTCTTGCTTCCTCTTCGCTGATGCCAAGAAGTTTAAAGATCTCCTCTTGTACTTCCTCTTTGTGGATACGAATCGATCCACCACCAAGCTCAACACCATTTAGAACGATATCGTAAGCGATCGACTCAATCTCTTCAACATCATCTTTGTCAGTATCTTTTGGCATGGTAAATGGGTGGTGCAGTGCTTTTACGCGACCATCTTCCACCTCAAACATTGGAAAGTCAACAACCCATACAAACTCATACTTATCAGGATCAACAAGATTCATCTTCTCATGTTCAGCGATGAAGTTTCTAAATCTTCCCATATAATCCCAAACAACTTTTCTCTCACCTGCACCAAAAAATACCACATCGCCGACTTTCATCTCAAGTCTCTCGATAAGTAGCTGAATGTCTTCTTTTGTAAAGAACTTGATAAGTGGACCTTTAAGACCATCCTCTTTCATCTGGAAGTACCCAAGCCCTTGTGCACCAAATTTGCGTACAAAATCTTCAAACGATTTCATCTCACGCTTAGAAAATACCAAGTCTGCACCCGGAACTTTCAAAGCTTTGATACGGTTTTTCTTTGGATTTTTTGCAATATTTGTAAAGATCTCATTGTCACATCGTTCAAAAATATCGATAACATCAACCATGGCAAGATCGTAACGAAGATCCGGCTTGTCTGAACCATACTTCTCCATCGCTTCGCTGTAAGGCATACGCTTAAACGGTGCTTTTACTTCAATATCACACGCTTTAAACATCGCAACAATAAGCTCTTCTGCTATTTTGATCACATCCTCTTGATCACAAAAACTCATCTCAACATCTATTTGTGTAAACTCTGGCTGACGATCGGCACGCAGATCTTCATCGCGGAAACATTTAGCGATCTGAAAATATCTATCAAACCCGCCAACCATCAAAAGCTGTTTGAAAAGCTGAGGAGACTGTGGAAGGGCGTAAAACTCACCATTGTGTACGCGGGATGGAACAAGATAGTCTCTTGCACCCTCTGGAGTTGATTTTGTAAGGATTGGTGTTTCAACCTCTAAAAATCCGTTTACATCAAGGATGTTTCTTGCAGCGATGGCCGCTTTTGAGCGAAGACGAAACGCCTCATACATCGACTGATCTCTTAGCTCTAAGTAGCGGTACTTGAGTGTTGTTTCCTCACCAACTTTTTTATCGCCAATCACAAATGGCAGTGGCGCTGATTTGTTCTCAATAATAAGCTCATCAACAACGATCTCGATCGATCCTGTTTTGAGGCGAGGATTGGTCAGCCCTTCACCGCGAAGGCGTACTTTCCCTTTAGCGATAAGCACATACTCGTCTCTTACGCTATCAGCCACTTTGTGCGCTTCTTGGCTCTCCTCTGGGTCACATGTGAGCTGGATCAGCCCCGTTTTATCTCGAAGATCGATAAAAATGATCCCACCATGGTCGCGGTAGCTGTTAGCCCAACCTACGACAGTTACCTCTTCTCCAACATTTGATTCGTTTAAATCTGTACAGTAATGAGTTCTCAATATAGAGTCCTATCTAAAAATATTTTCGCGATTATAGCGAAATAGTGTATAATAATCAAAAAAATTGATAAAAGAGTATGTTTGAAAAGAAAAACGATTAAAAAAGTGGGTGTTATTCTTCGCCCATCAACACCACAACTCAAAGACAGCTTTTTTGAGCTCAAATCGATCTTTGAGTCGCACGGCATCGATGTTTATATCGAAAGTATCAGCGGTGGGATGATCGATGTGATGGGGATGGAGTTTGACCTTTTGTGCAAGCAGTGTGATGTTTTGGTAACTCTTGGCGGAGATGGAACGCTCATCTCTGCTGTGAGGCGCAGTTTTGATTATGATATCCCTGTTTTTGGGATCCATGCCGGCAATCTTGGTTTTTTAGCCGATGTTGGGATGGATGAGCTTGATACTTTTGTGGCAAACCTTGCAAACGGGAAGTTTAGGATCGATGAGCGCGCCGTGTTAGAGGCAAGTGTCATAAAAAATGGTGAGGAGGTGAGCATCTATGCCTTTAACGATGTGGTGCTTACCCGCCCATCGATCTCTAACATGATCCATATTGAAACACTTGTTGATGGTAACTCTTTTAACACCTACTACGGTGATGGGGTGATCGTGGCAACACCGACAGGCTCAACTGCGTATAACCTCTCAGCAGGTGGTCCTGTGCTGTTTCCTCTGACGGAAGTGTTTACCCTCACACCCATTTGCCCCCACTCACTGACACAAACACCGGTTGTGCTGCCTGGGGAGTTTCAGATCGAGATGCAATCAAGTGATAAAAAAGCGCTTATCATCATCGATGGGCAAGATATGCATGAGCTAGAGCAGGGGGAGAGCCTGCACATAAAGCTGGCAAGTAAAAGAGCTAAACTGCTTCACAGAGAGGAGTTTAGCTACTTTGATGTACTCAAACAAAAGCTCAACTGGGGGGATTAGTCCTCTTTGGGTCTGTAAACTTTGACATTGTCGCATTTGTAATGATCTATAAGATACTGCGCATGCAGTTGACTCATCACACCTTTGTCGCAGTAAAGCAGATACTCTTTATTTTGCGGTAGTTTTTCAAACTCTTTTTTGAGGTTGTGAAACGGTATGGCGATCTGTTTAGCCTTTGTTGTCAGCTCTTTTCCTTCCGTTCTTATATCTATGATGGTGTGTTTATCGGGATCGATCTCATTGACAATCTCTACAGCTTGAAGTTGGTTAACATCATCTACTACAGTGTCGATGTCGATAATCTTGGCATCATCAACCGCTTTTTGTAAAACATCATAGTTAAACTTTTGTGCTACTTTTTCCATCCGCTTAAATGAGCCGTGGGTGATTGGGTTTTGTGAGATAACACCACAATATTCGGGCATATTTTCTGCAAAATGGCGTGTACCGATCTTCTCTGCAAGGGCAATGATCTCCGGCTTATTCATCGTTGCAAGGGGTCTAAGAACCAGCTTGTTGGTTGCTTGATCGATAAGGGCTAAGTTTCTGAGTGTCTGGCTTGAAACCTGTGCAACACTCTCACCCGTTAAGAGTGCATCGATCTCTAGCTTGTCTGCGATCTGCTCACTGGCTTGTAGCATCAGGCGCTTGAGCATCACCCCCATGTAGGTTGGAGGTGTAGAGGCAAATATCTCACCGATAACATCATCAAAAGGGATTGAGATAAATTTTACTTTGTGGGATGAAGCAAACTTGCTCCACAGGTAAAATGCTACCTGTTTGACACCAATCTCATGCGCCATACCACCGAGATTAAAAAAGATAAAATGGGTTTTGATCCCCCGCTTCATCGTAAGGTAAGAGGCGATCGTAGAGTCAAATCCGCCAGACATAAGTGAGAGGATATCCCCTTGTGTTCCTAGAGGAAAGCCACTGAGCCCTGAGTATCTTGCGGTGATAAGGTTAAGCTGGTCTTGGATCAGCTCAAACTCTACTGTTATATCGGGATTTTTGAGTTGTACTTTTTTTGCCTGCGTGTGCGCTAAAAGATATCCACCCACACTCCGTTCAATATCCATGGAGGTAAAAGGGTGTTTTCCACTTCGTTTTGCACGAACAACAAAAGTTTTATTGGTAAGTTTTGGTGCAACAAGTTTTTCTACGGCAACTTTAAGTGCATCGAGCGTGGTGATGTTATCAACCTGTGTTACTTCAAGCACAGTCTCGATCCCAGAAGTGTTGGTAAGTTTTTGTTTGACAGCTTCCAAGCAGGAGAGGGGAGAATAGATCTCGATCTTGTCGGAGTGTTTTTTAACCTCTATGCCAGCATCAATCTTCTCTAAAATATTCGTAAGATTTGCATAAAGCTGCCCAACCATCTGACGCTTGGCACTTGAGCCTTTGATCATAATCTCAGGGAAGAGTTTGAGTATAAATTTTTGTTTGTTTTGCACCTGCTATAACCTTGCTGTTTGATAAGCGCAATTATAGCACAAGCGAAGAAGTTATTGTGGTGACGATACCGCCGTATTTGTAAACCTCTTTAGAAACGTAGATAGCCTGAGCCTACAAAGTAATAAAATATCGCAAGTGTAGCCTTGTTAGTTTCTGCGATTTGTTGTACTTAACATCTTGTCTATATTTAATTTACCATAACCATAATAATTATTTCTATGATTTATATACGCAACATTACCTATTTTATCTGAAGTTTTATTTAATATTTCTTGAATTTGGACTCTTGTAAGATTTGGATTTTTTTCCAATAATAATGCAATAGCTCCTGTAACTATTGGGGCAGATGCAGAAGTACCCTGAAATTTTTTATAATCTTCCGCTTTCATAAAATCACTTATATGATTTGTATCATTACTATCATAAGTTGTCGTAATTCCTAAATTATATCCACCGGGAGCTACTAAATCTAACCCATTGCCAAAGTTACTATAGATAGCTCTTAAATTTTCTTCATCACTTGAACCAACACCTATAACACTATCTATCATAGATTCATCTTTATTATTTTCTTTCCCTTTATTCCCACTTGCAAAAACAAATACTATACCTTTCCCATCTCTGCCATTTGTAGCCATATCATCTATTTTCTCTTTTACAATTGGCGAAATATCTCCTGTACCCCAACTATTATTTATAATATCTACATTTTCATCTTGTGCATATTGTAAAGCATTTAATATTTCATCATCTCCTACATATCCAGCTAAATCAAGTTTAATTAATATCAATTTTACATCTGGAGCAATACCTCTTAACCCCTTATTGTTTATGTTTGAAGCTATTATGCCTGTAACTGCACTTCCATGGTAACACTCATTTGAATTTGTACATTCTACATTGGAACTACCATCAGCGCTATTTATTGTTTTTATAATATTATTTTTATATTCAAAATGATTAGTATCAAATCCTATATCAATAATAGCTACTTTTACGTTTTTTCCTGTGTAGTTTTTAAAACTATTGCTTGCATGAATATGTGCATCTTTATTGATGGCATACGCATCATAGAAAGCTTTGTCATAATGAAGAGCCCATTGTTCTTGATAGAGAGGTTCATCTTCTACTGATGTGTTTTTATTACAGGCAACAAAAAATAGAATTACTAGAGCAGATACAAATAGTTTCATCTAGTCTCTATTTTTTTATTAAAATTAGGATAAGCATAGAGTGTGTTTGCATCATCATTGATTTGCTGTATCAAATCTAGTATATTTTGAGAAGTACTTTTCACTAAATACAACTGCTTAGAGTATTTCTTGATTATATCAATATCATATTTCTTTGCTAATTGTTTTATATTTTTACCTACTTGCATTTTAATAAAGAAGTTGTTTTTTAATCTAACTTCTTTATTATTTTCATCTCTATAGATATTTTCTTTTATCTGTTCAAGAGAGATTTGTTTATTGTTAAATATATAGTTTTGAGCATGTAAAATGCTAAACAATATTATAACACCGATAAATAGTTTCATAGCTACTTCCAAGGTATTTTTTGTTCATATAGTGGTGTACTAGGATTTTCTTTTTCAAAATATGCATACCAAAAATAATCATAATTTTTATTTATTATATCTTCTCTTTTATTATAAAATAGATGCATATTTCCTTTCTCATCGAATGTATATGTTCCATGATTTCCGTTATAAATCTCCATACTTCCAAAATTATAAATACTATGAATAGTATTTTCAAATTCTTTGTTATAAAGTTGACCAAAAAGTTTTTTAATACTAATTTTATTATCATTTAATGTGATATACTTGCCATCTTGATAATATATACTAGCTTTCCCATCAAAAGAAAGATATGTATGACCACCAATATTATGTTCATCTATGTTATAATTGTGTTTGGTATCTAAAAGTTCATATTCCCAGCTATTATTATCATTTTTTAATATAGATATATAATAACCTGTATATCTGTCATAGTAACCACCTGCACCAGAGTAATTTCTCTCTTTATTGGTAGCAAAAAACATAATATACCTCTTCTTACTCCAGACATACTGTGTTTCAATAAAAGGCTTATATTCAACTTTATATACCCCATTTACAATAGATAAAGAGAGGTTACTTGCCACCTCATAAGCACTAGGTAAAGTGATACTTTCAACTGTTTCATTGGTGTCAATATCTTTGATTGTGGCTTTGTTTTCGTTAAAAACAATATATTGAGTTGTATTAATTATATTTTCTTCATCAAATAAATTATATAAATCTTGAATTTTAGACATAGTATAATCATTTAAAATTGATACATTAGTGTCATTTTTTGAAGCAATTTGATACCAACTCTTATTTTGGTCATTAAATTCGTATAATAAACTTGTATTGGTTTCATTAAAAGGCTGATCTTTATTGTTTTCATAATATCTAAAGTATAACTTATCATCATACTTTACAATTTGAGAAGCAAGATTAAAAGTATAATTATAAAACTTTCTACCTTCATCAAGATTATCACAAGCATTAAAAACAATTACAATAAAGAGCATTAAAAGTAAACTAATGTATCTCATTACCAAGCTACTTCCAAGGTATTTTTTGTTCATATAGTGGTGTTGTTGGATTGTCTTTTTTGTACATTCTATACATAAAATAATTCCCAGTTACATTATCTAAATTATTATAAAATATATGCATATTATCATTATTATCAAATATTAAACTTCCCAATGCAGTTACTCCTCCATCTTGTCTTAATGCTATAGAATAGTATATGTTTTTATATTCTCTTGGATAAATTTCTCCAAAAAGTTTTTGAGAAATTATTTTATTATTTCTATCTCTTATAAAACATCGTATATCTTGATATGCTGCTTCATAGCAAAACATCGCTTTTTCATTTGTGGATATACTAAATGTTGTAAATTTACCATAATCAAAATCTTCAATGTCTCTTTTTCTAATAAAGTTATATTTATTATTATAATACAATATATTTTGTGTATAAGATGGTGAACTATCAATTAAATAAATATTGTAATAACTACCTTTATCTTCAATCGAAAAATGATAAATTGATTTTTTATCCTTAGAATATATAGAAGCTATATAAGTTTTCATATCCCAACCAAAATTAATTTTATCTCGATATGTAGTGTAAACTATTTTGTTTGAAGATAATTCTATATTTGTACTAATTGCTATATCATCAATGGTAGGTAAGTATTTTTCAAAAAGTATATTATCTTTTTGAATAACTTCTACATAGTTATTTCTGAAATTTGCTTGGATATCATTGATTTTAAAATTATCATTTGATAAATGCTCCCATATGGAAGCATTTGCATCTAGTTTACTATATTGGTGTATGTATGGTTTAGTGTTCTTATTATACCTTATATGTATTGATTGATTATTATCAATATAAAAGCCGTTAACTAAAATTAATTTTGTAGTTCTTTCATCGTAGCCAGGGCTGTATGGTTCACAACCTAGCAAACTAAACACTATAAAAACACTTAAAAATATTTTACCAAGAACGTACATAGGTCATTGTCCCAAATTTCCAATAATTGGATTTAATATCAAATCTTATATACCCTCTTGTCATCCAAGTACTATCTACAAGAAGCCATTTTCTTTCAGGTAAAAATTTTTTCCAACAATTGCCAGTATAATAATCTCTTTTGTATCCTATTACAACCATACTATGGTTACCAGTAGAATAATATTTATTGTCTAATTGTTTTAAATTACCATGATTTTGCCAGGCAGTAAAGATAATAGGATTGTTTCTATTTGTATAATTTTTCACTAAGTTATGATGCCAAGTTCTATTCCAAAATGCAGTGTAGTGTGACCAACTATACCCATACGTACCATTTTTCCAAAGTTCAGTTGTAATTACCCAAGGGACTGTCCAATACAATCGCCATACTTCCGTTCCAGAATTATGAGATGTATGAAATTTATTACTGATTCTCTTTGTGTAATTATTATTTCTTGGTGCAGAATATCTGATTAAACTTGCCCACTTAGAATTATCCCAATGCCCATCATTATAGTACAAACTACTTTTTCCTTTTCTAAGTCTATGATAATTTAAAATCATTGAAGCTGATGTTGGTGTACAGCTTTCCCAAGCATCATTCATTAGTTGTATCTTCTTACCCCACTTATCATTAGATTCAAATGCAGAAGCACTGTCAACACCCCAAATAAATTTTCTTTCAGTCCTCTTATGACAATCTCTAAAAGTAACAACCCTAAAAACTCGTCTAAAAACTCGTCTAATTCTTTTCCACCATCCACGAGTTTGAGTAGTTGCTACAGTTATCTCTTGAGCATCAATTACTTGCTTATCACTAGCTAAATCTTTATACTCAACCCACTCTTGAACTCTATCTTGAGTAGCTTCTTTTTTCACCTCTTCTTTATTTATAGAGGTCTCGTTATTTTCAGATGCCTCTATCTCATTTAACATTTCAGATTTAGTTGTAAGATTTAAGTCATTATTATCAATGATAGCTTGCTTTTGCTCTGCTTGTTTCTCTTTAGCTTCTACTTCTTGATTTGCTTCTATTTCATCTTTATGATCAATAGCATATATTGCATCATCTCTTTGAGTTTGTGTTAAAACTGTAAGATTATTTTCATTAAAAGGATTTGATAAAGAATAAACTTGATATGTTCCTATAATGTTGCCATTTTTATCTTTAAAAGTATGATAAAGATTTGAAGGAGCAATATCCAAACTTTCACTTATTTTTATACCTTCATAGCCTTGAGATAATAATTTTTTAACTATTTTGTGTTTGTTTAGATAATATGGACTCAATCCATCAAATTTTTGAAGCTGAGCCCCATAGTCAATCGTAGCACCATATAGGTATGATTTAAATTTGAATGCATCTGTTTGATTTGTATCTAAAAGCTGATTGATGATATTCTCATTTAGTATATAATTTCCCTCTACAAATGTAAAAAGTATTACACTATTTTTCCCTTTTGCATTTGAAAATAGCTGTGAATGAACTAGCATCATAGTAGTATTATTTTCACTGGCTTCTTGCTGCGCTTCATAGAGTGCAGATTTATAGACATTATCTAAGAAGTTAATTTTTGCATCACCCCATAAAGTTATATCCCCATCAATTTCAGCATTTCCTAAAATATTCACTTCACCTTTTGCTGTAAAAGTACCACTTCCGTGAACTCTACCAATTGCTACAAATTTATCAACTTCAATATTTTTATCAACTATTAAAGCCTTTTCAAATGGTGTTCCTGTATTTATATTTAATTCACCACTTGCATTAAGATCCCCTTGAACCATTAAAGTACCAGCTATAAATGTATGATTTGATTTTATATTTAAATCTCCTTGTACGACTAAAGTATGATTGAAATTTATATTTTCACCTTTTATTGTCCAGGTATTATTTTTAAATATAAATTCTATATTTTCTTTATCTATACTTTTATCATCTTCACCTTTGATTTTGTGTGTAGCTTCACCACTGCTTGAGAGTAAATAATATTCATTTAGATTGTTTGTATTGAGATATTCATCTACTTTTAAGGCTCTAATCTCTACATAGTTATCAGTATTTAATGGACTTGTATAATCAAATGAACGAACTAATGACCCGTCAAGATTATTTGATGATGTAATTTTTCCTGAAATATCCAAAGACAAACTTCTTGCTTTAATTTCGCCATTTGCAGATAAAGTTTTTTAACCTCTATGTTACCACTTGAAACCAAAGCATACTTTCTATATGATTTGGGTTCTGTTTCTAACGAGAAAGTTTCATTTTTCTTTTCATAGATTGCTTCTTGGTTTGATTGATTACCGCAACCACTAAAGTTGATAGCTAAAACTATCAACAAACTAATTAGCATACTTACTCTCATTTTAACTTCTAAAATATTATTAATCTAAATGATAGGCAACTATCTATCCGACGAACATTATAGCATATAATGCCTCTAAAAATCAAGAAAATAAGATTTAAAAGTGGCACGGTATCTACTTAGTTTATCGCCAAGATCCAAAAACTTCCCACCCCGACATAGATAGCGATGTTGATCGCAGTGACGATACCGCTTAAGATAAGGTGTGGTGTTTTGATATTTATGATGCGCCATTTTCGATCGCCTCTACCTTCTCTTCAATATTTAAAAGCTCTTCCACTTTTTGCTCATATTCAGCTTCAAGCGCTTCTAGCTCCTTGGCAAGCTGGCTTAGACCTACCTCACCGTAACACTCAGGGTCAGCTAAGCAGTTGTTTTTTTGCCCAATCTGTGCTTCGAGTGCATCGATCTCTTGAGGCAGTTTCTCTAAGGCAATTTTTTCTTTGTAGGTGAGTTTGAGTTGTTTTGGTTTTGCTTTTTTCTCTTGTTTTGGTTGTGATTGTGCCAAGGTGGCTTCTTGCTCCATTACATATAACTCGCCCAGCTCTTTTTCAAGCTCAAGATACTCACTGTAAGCCTGATACGACTCCTCGATGGTATGATCTTTTTTAAAGATAAAGAGTTTTTTGGCAATTTTATCGACAAAATATCTGTCGTGACTTACCAAAATAACAGCCCCGGCAAAGTTGGTGAGTTGCTCCTCTAGGATGTTGATAGTCGGTATATCAAGATCGTTTGTCGGCTCATCGAGGATCAGCACATCCACTTTTTTTGTAAAAAGCAGGGCAAGCGCCACACGGTTTTTCTCACCACCGCTTAAAACACCGATTTTTTTGTCTAAAAACTCTTTGGGAAAAAGGAAGTTTTTAAGGTACCCGTACACATGCATATCGCGCCCTTGTACCTGCACACGATCACCGCCGTTTGGACAAAATGTCTCTATGAGGTTTTTATCATCATCAAGCATCTCTCGGTGTTGATCGAAATAACCTATGGTAAACTCCCCCCTTTTGATCGTGCCCGCAGTTGGCTCTATGCGCCCAAGGAGTATTTTTAAAAGGGTGGATTTCCCACTGCCGTTTGGTCCAACAATGGCAATTACATCTTTTTGGAGTATCCTCGCACTAAAATCGTGGATAAGCTCCTTATCTCCAAGCGTTACATATAACGACTCGATCTCAAAGAGCATCTTTTGTTTGTTGACGCTTTTTTGGCGGTTAAAGTGTTTGGCTTCGCGCTGCAGTTCAAGTGACATTTTGCGAATCTTGGCGGGATTGGTTTTTGCCGCCTCTCGTAGCTGCATCAGTCTCTCTTTGCGCCCTTCATTTCGCTTGAGTCTTGCCTTGACACCTCTGGCAAACCATTCGTTTTCCCGCTTGAGTAGGCTTAAGAGGTTCTCATGCTGTTTTTGGAGGTTTTGCAGATACTGCTCCTTTTGACGCAGATAGTCGCTGTATCCACCTTTGTACTCACGCAGTTTACAATCCTCCACCTCGATCGATTTGGTAGCGATGCGGTCGATAAAGTAACGATCGTGAGAGATAAAAACAAGGGTGAATTTTTCTTTTAAAAGCAGATCCTCTAAAAATTCCACCATATAAACATCGAGGTGGTTGGTTGGCTCATCGAGTAGCAAAAGGTCTGGTTTTTGCAGTAACAGTGAAGCGAGTGCTACACGCCGTTGCTCACCACCGCTAAGTAAGTCGATCGGCTTGTTTTCGTAGCGTTTGAGATCAAAATGTTGGATGATGCGCTCGATCTTGTCATCAAGGTTCCATGCGCTGTGGTGTTCGATGTAGTTGGAGAGTTGTTCATGTTCCCTTAGCAGTGTTTTGTTCTCAAAATCTTCTGCCAATAGGTGTGTAAGCTCATCGTAACGTTTTTTTGCTCTGTTGATCTCGACAAGTCCCGCTTCAACCGCTTGGCGTACTGTGTGCCCCTCTTGGAATTTTGGACGCTGATCAAGCATCTTGACTTCAACATCTTGCTGGATGATCCGTTTGCCTTCATCTGCTTCAAGGGTGCCGTTGATGATCTTCATCAGTGTCGATTTACCGCTGCCGTTTTTCCCGATGATAACGATCCGCTCACCCTCATCGACATGAAAGTCAATTTCGGTAAGAATCTTTTGTGCCGAGTAGTGTTTAGATATATTTTGTAGATCTATAAGTGCCATGATACTCTTGTTTTTTTGGTAAGGATTATAACCTTTTGAAGCTGTAAGAACACTTTTAGCGTTCAATCTCATCGCTGTGACAAACATGTTTTGCCAAATACCACTTGGCAATGCCATCATCGTTATAGTTAGAGGTACCCTCAATATTTTTTATAGTTTCAATTATAGCAAAAAAATGTAGAAGCAATCTTTAGTCTATTTCACTAAAGTTATTTGATAATAGTTGCATCTATTTGCATTTTTTTGGTAATATTACAAAAAATTTTTATAAAGGATGCAATATGGCAACACATAAATTTCAAACCGAAGCAAATCAGATTTTACATTTAATGATCCATTCTCTTTACTCAAATAAAGAGATTTTTTTAAGAGAGCTTATCTCCAATGCCTCCGATGCACTTGATAAACTCAATATGTTGGTACTTACCGATGATAAATACAAAGATATAACATTTAACCCTCGTATCGACCTTGTACCAAACAAAGATGAAAAAACTTTGATCATCAAAGATAGCGGTATAGGGATGAATGAAGAGGATCTTATCAATAACCTTGGAACGATTGCAAAATCGGGAACAAAAGCGTTTTTGGAGTCTTTAAGCGGTGATCAAAAGCAAGACTCACAACTCATTGGGCAGTTTGGTGTTGGTTTTTACGCAGCATTTATGGTCGCTAACAAAGTGGAAGTGACAACAAAAAAAGCGGGTGAAGAGAAAGCTTACAAATGGGTAAGTAGCGGTGATGGTGAGTTTGAGATCACAGAAGCACAAAAAGATGCACACGGAACTGAGATTAAGCTTTACCTTAACGATGATGCAACAGAGTATGCAGAGAGTTACAGAGTTGAAAATATTGTCAAAAAATACTCCAACCATATTCCATTTCCTATCTTTATGGATAAAGAGGAGTATATCCCTGCCAAAACAGATGATGACGGTAAAGAGATCGAACCTAGCAAAACAGAGATCAAAAATGAGCAGATCAACAAAGCGAGTGCCCTTTGGACAGTGCCAAAAAGTGAGCTCAAAGATGAGGACTACAAAGATTTTTACCAAACGATCGCACATTCAAGTGAAGAGCCGCTTACTTGGATGCACAACAAAGCTGAGGGTGCCATTGAGTACACGACACTCTTTTATATCCCTTCAAAAGCGCCTGTGGATATCTACAGAGTTGATTATCAACCGGGTATTAAGCTTTATATCAACCGTGTCTTTATCACCGATGATGAAAAAGAGTTGATGCCGACATATATGCGTTTTTTACGCGGTGTGATCGACTCAAAAGATCTGCCGCTTAATGTCTCTCGTGAGATTCTCCAAAGCAACGCCGTGATGGCGAAGATCAAAAACGCATCGGTTAAAAAGGTGCTTTCTGAACTCGCTAAGATGATGAAAAAAGAGCCGCAAAAATATGACACTTTCTTTAAAGAGTTTGGAAATGTGCTTAAAGAGGGGCTTTACAACGATTTTGCCAACCGTGAGAAGATCTTGGAGCTTATGAAGTTCTACACACTTAACTCCGATGAGCAAACAACGATCGAGGAGTTTGTTAAAAATGTAGATGGGGAGAAAAAAGAGATCTACTACATTACGGCAAAATCTTCTGTTGAGATGCTTAAAAAAGCTCCGGTGCTTGAGAAATTTAAAGCAAGAAACATCGATGTGCTCATCCTAAACGAAGAGGTGGACACCATCATCTTCCCAATGGTGACTGAGTACAAAGAGTACAAGTTTGTTAATGTCAACGATGCAAAATTTGAAGAGAGTGAAGAGGAGAAAAAAGCAAAAGAGGAGAAAGCCAAAGAGTTTGAAGGCTTTACTAAAGAGCTTAAAGATCTTCTCGGTGATGAAGTAAAAAGCGTTGAGGTAGATACGGAGCTTGTTGAGTCTGCCGTAGCCATTAAAGCAGATAAAGATGATCCGGCTTATATGATGGCACAGATGATGAAGCAGATGGGACAAGGTGGTGATGTTGAAGAGCCTGCACCGATTTTGGCGATCAATCCAAACCACGAGCTTATCCAAAAACTCAAAGACTCAAGCGATCAAAATCTCATTGCTGATGCTGCACATGTACTGCTTGATCAAGCAAAACTCTTCGATGGCAAAGAGATCAAAGATATGGCAGGGTTTGTAACAAAGCTCAATAGAATTATTACAAAAGCATTATAATTTTTTCAAATGGGTGTCCAAGAAACACCCATATTGAAACTTTTTTTGAATTTCTCTAAATCGGATTAGACGGGGGTTATCTGTTTTTGAGTGCGTGAGAGATTTGTTCGAGTCTCCCCTGTGGTTTCTTTATGATCATCTGCTTTTTCTCTTTAGCCGGAACTGCAAAAGCGAGGATGATAAAGATAAATGAAAAGAGGATACCGCTTAAAATGCTAAGTAGCAGTTTAAGTTTAAAATCATTCATTTTCTGTTCTTTCATGTGTCATATAGACCCAAAACTCTTTATGTGAGTACCCTTTATTAAGAAAGTAGAACTGTAAGATCGCTACGCGGTAGAGTGTTATGAGCATTTTTGCATAGGGGATAAAGAGGCTGAGTGTCACAAGGGGTGATTGTTGTTTATCCCCTTTTGATTCGATCATCTCTTGCATTCCAATATTTTTGCTTAAATAAACTCCAAACATGATCGAAAACAGAAAATTGAGTATAAGACCAAATAGAAAGTAAGCTACAAAATCTTGTTCATACATCCCTAAAACCATAAAACATCCTATATAGAAACTGAATAGATAATTCTAACAAAAAAAGGATTATAACAAATTGAGTTTAAGAAAAGTAACACTACAGTTGATTTTATGGTTGTAGCGGTATTTCAAAACTTCGTTTAAACATCTTTTGACTATACTAGCAGGACACATTATGGAGAAAAAGGTGAATTTATGGAAACTAACCTCGTAATTGAGGGGTTGAAATTTATGATACTTGGTATGGGAACTGTTTTTGTTTTCCTTATCATTATGATCGCTTGTATGAACATTATGTCAAAGATCATTCATAGATTTTTCCCCGAGCCGCAACCCGGTGCACCAGCACAGTCGTCGCAGCAAGATAACAAAAAGATAGTCGCAGCAATCACGGCAGCGATCAAATACCATAGAGAAGGTTGAGGATTTTAGATGGCTAAGAAATTTATTGATATTATGGATACAACTTTCAGAGACGGTTTTCAGTCTGTCTTTGGTGGTCGTGTTTTAATGGATGACTTTTTTCCGGCAGTTGAAGCAGCAAAAACAGCTGGTATAACACACTATGAGTTTGGTGGTGGAGCAAGGTTCCAATCACTCTATTTTTATCTCAAAGAGGATGCTTTTGAGATGATGGATAAGTTCCGCAAGATTGTAGGACCTGATGCAAACCTGCAAACACTTGCGCGTGGTGTCAATACTGTTATGTTAGATACCGGTTCTAAAGACCTTATCGATCTTCATGCCAAAATGTTTAAAAAACACGGAACTACGACTATTCGTAACTTTGATGCTCTAAATGATGTTGAAAATTTAAAATATTCTGCTGAGCGTATTAAACATCATGGTCTTAAGCATGAAGTTGTTGTAACGATGATGGACTTGCCACCGGGTTGCCAAGGAGCACATACGGTTGAGTTTTATGAAAAAACACTTCGTGATATCTTAGACAGCGGTATCCCTTACGACAGTGTGTGCTTTAAAGATGCAAGTGGTACATCAAACCCGCAAAAAGTGTTTGAAACGATCAAAATGGCGAGAAATCTTCTACCTGACGATACACATATTCGCCTTCACACACATGAAACTGCTGGTGTTTCGGTTGCTGCGTATATGGCAGCGCTTGAAGCGGGTGTTGATGGGATCGATCTTGCAGCATCTCCTGTAAGTGGTGGTACAAGTCAGCCAGATATGCTTACGATGTTACATGCAACAAAAGGTATGGATTATGATCTTGGTGGGCTTGAGATTGGCAAAGTACTCACTTACGAAAAAGAGCTTCAAGCGTGTTTGGATGATTATTTTTTACCACCTGAAGCGACTATGGTTTCACCAATCATTCCATTTTCACCTATGCCAGGCGGTGCACTTACTGCAAATACACAGATGATGCGTGATAACGGGATTATGGACAAATTCCCTGAGGTGATTGCAGCGATGCAAGAGGTTGTGGAAAAAGGTGGTTACGGTACATCTGTAACTCCTGTTTCACAATTTTACTTCCAACAGGCTCTTAACAATGTGATGCAAGGTCCATGGAAAGCGATCGCTCCGGGGTATGGAAGAATGGTACTTGGATATTTTGGAAAAACTCCGGTTGAACCAGATCCTGAAGTTGTAAAAATCGCTTCAGAGAAGCTAAACCTTTTACCGACAAAAGAGAAAGCACTCGATCTTGCTGATGCAGATCCGGCAAAATCTTTAGAGAACTGGATCAATGTTCTTAAAGAGGAAGATATTGAGATTACAGAAGAAAATATCTTCATTGCAGCAGCTTGTCAAGAAAAAGGTATTGCATTCCTCAAAGGTGAGGGTGAACTCAATGTTAGAAAAAAATCTCAAATGGAAGAAGATTGTAAGGGAGAGAAAAAAGAGATGAGTGGAAATTATACAGTAGTAGTAGATGGTCAAAAATTTAGTGTACAGGTTGCTGAGGGTAGCGGTGATGTTCAAGTTGTAGCGGTTGATGGAGAGAGTGTAGCAGCAGCACCTGCTCCAAACGCACCAGTTGGTGAGGGTGTAGAGGTAAAAGCGCTCGTACCTGGTAATGTTTGGAAAATTATCGCTAATCCAGGTCAAAGTGTTCAAGAGGGTGATGTGATCATGATTTTAGAGTCTATGAAAATGGAGATCGATGTTGTTGCACCTAAAGGTGGTGTAGTGAAGTCGATCAATGTTGCTACAAACGATAAAGTAGTTGAAGGTCAACTCGTAGCCGTTATAGGATAAGCAGATGAAAAGTATTGTATTGAAATTGTCGGCTTTGATGATGCTTTTTGCATTTACGTCAACAGCCGTTGCTTCTGAGCATGCAGCTGCGCCTAGTGTAAATAGTATGCATCAGGAAGAGACGTACAAATCAAAGCCTATGGGCACTATGATTGTTGATTTTTTAAAGACAACCGGTGTGGTTGCTCTTATGCACCCCCGTGCTGATGAGATGAGTGCTACAGGTAAACCTATGAGCGATTTTTCAAAAGGGGTAGGGCGTCTCATTATGTTTGGTGTTGTGTTTTTGCTCTTCTATCTTGCGATTGCAAAAGGTTTTGAGCCGTTACTACTCTTACCTATCGCTTTTGGGGGATTGTTGGCAAATATTCCTATTGCAGGTATAGCTGGTCCACATGGGTTTTTGGGGGTTATCTATCAGGCAGGACTCTCCAACGAGCTTTTTCCTATCATCATCTTTATGGGTGTTGGGGCGATGACAGATTTTGGTCCACTTCTATCAAACCCTAAAACAGCACTCCTTGGTGGTGCTGCACAGTTTGGTATCTTTGGGACACTTGTTGGTGCGGTTATACTTTCACAAATGGGGCTTGTGGATTTTACCCTCAAACAAGCAAGTGCGATCTCTATCATCGGTGGAGCAGATGGTCCAACATCGATTTTTATCGCAACAAAACTCTCTCCAGAACTTTTGGGTGCGATCGCAGTTGCATCGTATAGTTACATGGCTATGGTGCCGATCATCCAGCCTCCGATTATGAAAGCACTTACCAACGAACAAGAACGCAAGATTAAGATGTCAACATTGCGTCATGTTTCCAGAATGGAGAAACTTGTTTTTCCTATTGTTGTTTTGATGCTCGCGATTTTGGTGCTTCCAGAATCTACGCCACTGATTGGTGCATTTATGTTTGGTAACTTCTTAAAAGAATCGGGTGTTGTTGAGCGTCTTAGCGATACGCTACAAAATGGGCTTATCAATATTGTGACAATTTTCTTGGGGATTGGTGTTGGTTCTAAACTTGCAGCAGATCAGTTCTTAGTACCTGAGACACTCTTTATTATGGCGCTTGGTGTTATTGCGTTTTCTGTTGGAACGGCAGCAGGTGTACTTATGGCAAAACTGATGAACCTTTTCCCAGGAACAAAGATCAATCCACTCATCGGTTCAGCCGGAGTTTCTGCAGTACCTATGGCAGCTCGTGTTTCCAACAAAGTTGGTATGGAGTATGACAAAACCAACATGCTTTTAATGCACGCAATGGGTCCTAATGTTGCGGGAGTTATCGGCTCAGCTGTGGCAGCGGGTGTATTGATCTCACTCTTTGCTTAAGTGTGAGACGAAAGAGGAGGAAAACTTCCCCCTCCTCTTTTTCTTTTTTGTAAATCTACCCTTTTTCTATAAGCGAAATAATCAGTGGAATCACATTATGACTTTTTGTTTTGTCGATAAAGCCGTCAGCTCCAAGTGATTCAGCCTCCCTTTTGTTGTTGTCACCCGTCATAGAACTGTTGACAATCACTGGAATATTACTGGTAATTGGGTTCTTTTTAAGTATGCTTACAACGGTAAAACCTGACATCTCCGGCATCTCGATATCTGTTATAACTGCAGCAATATTGTCTACATTTTCTCCAAGGGAGTCAATATAGTCAATAAGTTTTTTACCGTTGTCAAAAAGTTTCATTTTAAGATTGACCGCATCAAAAACCTGTATTAGATGCTTTTGTGCTGTTTTTGAATCCTCTGCTATAAGTACAATTCCATCACGAAGTTTTTGTGGTATTGTATAGCCATGAAGAGTTTCGGCTTCTTTATTGACATCAATAAGTGCTTGAGGCAGTACATCTGCTAAAAGTTTTTCATAATCAAGCACCAAACAAAGACTGCCGTCTTCTAAACGCGTATCGTTGATAACTACACCTTCATCTTTAAGTCTATAGCTATCGGGTGCGTGCATCTCATTCCAGTTTTTCTTCACAACACGGTAAGCTGACATAATACGAAGACCGATAATAACACCATTAAAGTCGCACACTAAGATATTGGACTGTGCTACTTCCTCTTTGCTGAGTGAAACATCAAGCCATTTTGGAAGGTTTAAAATAGGTATCTGCAAGCCTCGTAACATGATTGTACCCTCAAGGAGCGGATGTGCTGAGGGGATTTGTGTAAGAAAATGGTTTTTGGCTTCCACTACTTCTCTAGTTTTAAAGACATTGATCGCATAGTATGCTGAATCCTCTTCGTTACTAACTCGAAAAACGAGAAGTTGCAGTTCATTGTTTTTTGCCAGATTTGTGACCGCATCGACATTATCTAAAAAAGCCATCGAACACTCCATGATAAAGTTTTACTAATACTAGCACATTTCTTGTGAAATATGTATAAATGTTTAGGATACTCATGTTAGAATTATCCACTTGCTTAGTAAGGAAAGTTGATGAAATGTTTAATGACACTTTTGTTATTGTTTATGAGTAGCTATGCTGAGGTGTATTATGCGAAGGTAGAGCCTATTGAGTTAAAAAAAATAAGTTCAAACGTTACGGGTGAAATTTTAGATATTGATGAAAATCTTTTGGGGCATAAATTACACAAAGAGGTTTTTATTAAGATTGATGATACTCTTGATAAGGCGGAATATGCACAGGTAAAAGAAAAGATATCCTACATTCAAAGTATTATTGATGTGAATGAGAAGATGCTTTTGAATCTCGAAGCTATGCTTCAAAAGAAAGAGCAAAATTATAAAAGGGTAGAAGCACTTAAGATAAAATCTCAAATAGAAAAAGATAGAGAGTTTTATGATCTTGTCGCAAGTCGTAATCAATATCTTGCTACAAAAAAAGAGATAGCAAACCTCAAAGTGCAGCTTGCTGATCTTAGTTTAAGAGAGATACAACTGCGAAAAATTCTTAAAGATAAAAATCTTACAGCAAAAAACTACCTTTTGTATTCTTTGAATGTAAGTTTGGGACAAGTGGTAACCCCCGGTGTATTGCTTGCGCAAGTGGCAGATATATCGAAGGCTGTTTTGAGATTTTATGTTGATGCTAGTGAATTGGAAAACATTATGCAAAAAAGTGTCTATATTGATGGTAAAAAAACAAAATACAAAGTGAGTAGAGTTTTGCAGATAGCCGATACAAAAAATATATCTAAATATATGGTACAAGTGATTATAAAAGCACCCAAAGTGTTTTCAAAACTGGTTAAAATTGAACTAAAAGAGAAATAATATGAGTGAAATAAAAACAGCGTGTCCGCTCGATTGTTATGATGGGTGTGAGATTGTTTATGAATCTGGCATAAAGCCATTAAAAAATGGACACACACAAGGTTTTTTGTGTCCACATCTTCATCATTATGAGAGTTTTAAGCGTATTGAAAAGCCAAGCTACAAGGGTGAGGAGATCTCACTAGAAAAGGCACTTGAAATACTCAAAGATATCATAGAACAAACCCCCAAACATCAACTCTTGCACTACCGAAGTCATGGTAATTTTGGGCTGATGCAAGAGGTGATGGATCATTTTTTTGCATCCAATGACAACATATTAACAAACGGAAACCTTTGTGATGGAGCAGGGGAGGCGGGCATCATTGAAGGTAGAGGCTCAAATAAAAATATGCCCCTCTCCCAAATAGCCAAATCGGATGTTGTGATCTTTTGGGGGAGAAACCCACATGTAACCTCAAGTCATATTTTGCCACTCATTAAGGGTAAGAAGATGATCGTTATCGATCCAGTTAGAACCAAGATAGCGAAGATGGCGGATCTGCATGTGCAATTAAAACCGCATAGCGATCTTTATTTTGCGATGCTATTAACCCGTTTTTTACACATAGAGGGTGCGTGTGATGAGGCGTTTATGCAAGAGTATGCGAGTGAGTTTGAGGACTACTATGAACTTACACAAGGGATTCGCATCAAAGCAACACTCGATATGATGGGGTTGAGTCTTGGTGATATTGGTGATGTATTAGAGCTTGTAAAGGATCAAAAAGTTGCCATAGTTTGTGGTGTCGGTGTGCAGAAGTACCGCGATGGAGCTGATGTGATGCGCGCAATTGATGCGTTTGCGGTTGCGCTTGGGCTTTTTGGTAAAGAGGGGTGTGGTGTGGCGTATCTTGGCAACTCCAAAGAGGCAATCACCTCACCGTTTCACACCAAGGCAAAAAGAGTCTCAAAAATTGATACTAAGTTTGATGAGTTTGAAACAGTTTTCATCCAGGGTGCAAACCCGTTAGCGCAGATGCCAGATACCAACAGAGTGCTTGACTCGATGGAGCATACCCAAAATGTGATCTATTTTGGTTTGTGGGAGAACGAAACGAGTCAAAGAGCCGATCTTGTAATCCCTGCAAAAACATTTTTGGAAAAAGATGATATAAGAACATCCTACGCACACAATGCTCTTATGGCGATGCCACAACAAAAACAAAGTGAGATTGGGATTAGCGAGTATGATCTTGCGCGCTATCTTTGTGATGCTTTTGGTGTGGAGTTACAATCTCAAGAGGAGTATTTGCAACATTTTAAAAATTTTGGTGTGCAGAAGATCGATGGATCGTTTATGGTAGAGCATAGAGAGGAAGTGCCTTATCGAGAGGGGTTTGATACAGACGATGGGGAGTTCATATTTTTAGAAGAACTTGAGGTGATGCATCCGCTTGAGGAGGGGTATTTGCACCTTATCACTTCAAAGAGTCCCAAGAGTCTTAATTCACAGTTTCATCGTGAGAAAAATCTGCATATCAACGCTTCACACGGCTTTAGTGAGGGTGATCTTGTAGAGGTGTCATCTGAGCATGGCAGTGTAGCGTTACATGTAACGATCGATGAGAATCTGCGTGATGATTGTGTCCTTATCTACAGTGGCACAGAGGGTGTGAATAAATTGACATCCTCGAAGCACTCCTATGAGGGAAAAAATGCGATCTATCAGGATGTTTTAGTACAAATCAAACTACTTTAGAGTACAATTTCACACTTTATCAAGGGTTAGAAGATGGATATTAAACAATTAGATCAAAAATATGTACTGCCAACGTATGTAAGAGCAGATGTAGAGTTTGTCAGTGGAAAAAATGCAAGACTCACCGATGCTAAGGGCAAAGAGTATATCGATTTTACTTCAGGGATCGCTGTGGTAAGTGTGGGACACGGCAATGAAAGGCTTACAAATGCACTATGTGAGCAAGCTAAGAAGCTGATCCATATATCCAACCTTTACTACATCGCTCCTCAAGCAAAAGCGGCGCAAAAGATCGTTGCAGCAAGTGGGTATGATATGCAGTGTTTCTTTGGTAACAGCGGGGCTGAAGCAAACGAGGGGGCGATCAAGATTGCTCGAAAATATGGTGAGAAAGATGGGGTGCCAAAGCGCTATAAGATCATTACACTCGATCACTCTTTTCACGGACGTACCATCACAACAGTCAAAGCTACCGGACAAGAATCGATGCACAACTATTTTGGACCGTTTCCCGATGGATTTGTGTATGCCAAAAATATCAATGAGATTGAATCACTCTTAGATGATCATACCGTTGCGGTGATGATTGAGTTAGTGCAAGGTGAGGGTGGTGTACAGCCGCTTGAGAAGCAAAAAGTGCAGCAACTTGCCAAACTACTCAAGCAAAAAGATATTTTACTCATTGTCGATGAGGTGCAAACGGGGGTGTATCGAACCGGAAAGTTTTTAGCTTCAAACCTTTATGAGATTGAGCCAGATATCATCTCGCTTGCCAAAGGTGTTGGCGGTGGTGTGCCTGTTGGTGTTGTGATGACAAGCAAAAAAGGTGTGCTTGGTGCTGGGGATCATGGTTCCACTTTTGGTGGGAACTTTTTAAGTACTACTGCCATTTGTGAAGTGATCGATATCTTACAAGAGTATGAAGCCAGTGGCGCATTGGCCAAGGGGATAAGCTACTTTGATACTGTATTAGAGCAGTTTTATAAAGCATATGAGGATATCTTTATTGACAAGGTTGGCATTGGGATGATGTGTGGTTTACGGGTTAAAAATAGCGAAACTTTAAGTGCAATTATTAATAATGCAAGAGAAGCAGGGGTGATGGTTCTCAAAGCGGGTCGCAATACGCTTCGGTTTTTACCGCCACTTACTATTACAAATGAGGAGATCGATGAAGGCTTTAGGGCTCTTGAGTTGGCTGTTAGTAAGCTGTAGTTTACTTGCAAACGACCATAACCAGCCATTAGATGCCTATATCTCTGGGTATCAACAAAAAGAGTTCTCGTATGATTATGAGAAAAACGAGGCTGAAAGCTCGAAACTCAGAGACTCTTGGATAGCACCGATCCAGCTTAACTACAGTTACTCCAGATCTGAGCCCTACACCAACGAGCAGGTTAATCAAAATGCCGCCATCAAGATCGATCAACCGATCTTTCAAAGTGGTGGGATCTATTATGGCATCAAGTTTGCCAATGCTTCAAAAATTTACAACAACTATAGCATCGATGTTGCCAAGCGAAAGATGATCAAAGATACCATAGCGATACTGATGCAGATTAAAAAAGCACAACTCCAAGAGCAAAGGCAACAGCTGCAAATACAAAACTCCGAGATCAATTTAGCACAGAAAAAAGAGGAGTTTTTAAACGGCAGACTCGATTCCGGTTTTTTGGACAATGCGATCATCCAGCGAAATATTGTCAAAGAGGCACTTTTTGATATTCAAAACAACAAAGCAAAGCTGATTTCACAATTTGAAGCTCTGAGTGATCTTGAGTATCAAAAAGCACCCATACCACATTTGGAACTGATCGATCTTGATAAGTTTTTGCAAAGCAATATTGTCCTAAAAAAAACAAAAGCAGAGGTTACAAAAAACAGCTACTATAAAAATGTCACCGTGGCAAAATACCTGCCAAAGATCAACTTCACAGCGGGGTATAGCTGGCAAAAGAGTGAGGGGCAGCAGTTTTATGCTGGTGGAAATCTGATCGAGACCTCCAATGAATTGCATTATTACGACTATGGAGTGAGATTTTCGATGTCGCTTGATATCAATACATTTCGTGATATCGAGTCGGTTAAAGTTGATTACCTTAAATCGCAAGTGGTTCAAGAGGATAAAAAACGGGAACTTACCAAGCTTTTTGAGCAGGTGATGCACAATATTGAGAACTTCAATAAGAAAATTAACCTCAGTAAAGAGAATATCGATCTTTATACCAAGCTTTTAGAAGATACGACACAACTCTATGAAACGGGGTATAAAACGCAGTATGATGTGCAAACACTGCAAAACTCGCTGAAGATTCAAAATATCGATACAAAAATCTATGAGATCGATAAACAGTTAGAGTTACTGACACTTTATGAGATGTATGTAAACAACGGAGAGTAGATGAAGTTTAGTGAATATATGGGTGAGTGGCTTTATGGAAAAAACGGCTATTATGCAACTTATAAAAACATCGGTAAAGAGGGTGATTTTTATACCGCTGTAAGTACAAGCAAGTTTTTTGGCGGCACAATCGCCAAGCATATCATCTCACTTGTCGATGAGGGGTTTTTGGCTGAGGATGGTGTGGTGTGTGAGATAGGTGCGCACCATGGCTATTTTTTGGCAGATGTTTGTGAGTTTCTCTACACCCTGCGACCCGAACTGCTTTCAAGCTTGCAGTTTGTGATCATTGAGCGTTTTGATGCTTTGCAGGAGTTTCAAAAAAACTATTTCAAAGAGAGCTTTGGGGATGTTGTCAAGCTGCAACACTACAAATCTCTTCGTGAACTAAGATGTGACAACGCTTTTTTTATCGCCAATGAGATCTTTGATGCATTTCCTTGTGAGCTTTATTTTAAAGGCAATACTGCTAGAGTAGATGCTCATAAGATCAGCTTTGATGTAGAGGATGAGTGGGTGGCACAAAAAGCAAAAAAATACCACAAAGAAAAGGGTGAGATCGCTGTTGGGTATGAGGAGTTTGCCAAAGAGATGACACAAGCTGCTAAAAAGTTTGAGTTTATGAGCTTTGATTACGGAGAGATGCAGGCAAGACCCGATTTTTCACTGCGAATCTATGCCAAACATGAGGTGTATCCGTTTTTTGAGGATGGGCTTGACAGGGAGGCACTCTTTGGCAACTCCGACATCACCTACGATGTGACATTTGAACATGTTAAAGATGCTTATGAGGAGGCGGGAGTGGAGTTTGTAGAGCTCAAAGCTCAGATGGTGGCACTTGTTGATATGGGGATTTTGGAGCTTTTAGAGATGCTGCAAAAAAATGCCGATGAGAAGATCTACAAACAAGAGCTTGAAAAAGTGAAAATGCTCATCATGCCAAACTTTATGGGTGAGAGGTTTAAAATGATCCGCTTCAAAAAAGAGTAGTAACATGGAACTGATCACACAATATCTGAAACAACTACATCTCTTCGCCTCACTGAATGATGAGGATATTGAAGCACTTGCCAAAATTTGTGTTGTAACCAAACATCCCAAAGATGCGATTTTGTATTACGAAAATGATGTGCAAAATAAACTTTTTTTTCTTGTCAGTGGTCTTTTAAAGGTTTATAAGATCGACAAGTATGAAAATGAGATTTTTTTGTATCATATCTATCCAAACACTTTGATCTCTGAGCTTACAACACTTGATAATGAAACGATCCACTGTTTTGCTAATGCGGAGTTTGCTGAGGATAGTGTTTTATTAGAGATCAATTATTTGCAATTTAAAGAGAGATTTTTGCACCATCCCGAGATCACCCACAAGCTTATTAATGAAATTTTGCAAAAAAATCATCAATTGCATTGTGTTGTTAATCGTGAGCTTGTTTTTAATGCAACGAGTAAAGTTGCCTATATGTTGATGGATGATCTTGAGATGTTTAACAAACTCAAACGCCAAGAGGTCTCTTTTATGCTACATATCCAGCCTGAGACTTTATCGAGGGTTTTAAAAAAACTGACTCGAAATGAGATCATTGAGATAAACAATGCAACAGTAAAAATTTTAAATAAAGAGATGCTAAGAGCAATCTATATGGGAGATGAGTCATGAAAAAGTCTGCAAAAATCAGTACAAAGATCAAAGTTCTTGGTGCATTGTTGATTGTTTTAATGATTAGTGGTATTACAACAACAATCTATTTGAATCAAAATAACGTTAAAGATGCGCTAATGATTAACATTGCAGGTAAGCAAAGAATGTTAACACAAAAGATGACAAAGAGTATCTTTTATACCTATTACAGTGACACACAAGATTTTAGTGAACTCAACAATGCTGTAGATGCGTTTGAAAAAGGGCTGAATATTTTAGAGTTTGGAGATGCACACAAAGGGCTTTATGGTGTTCCTACACGAGATATTGCATCACAGCTCTCCCATGTACGCTCTTTGTGGAAAAGTTTTTCTCAAGAGATTGAAAATTTTAAGCTCTATAGTGTTGCAAATGGTTCAAAAAATGCTCAAAAATTACATGGTACCGTTGAGAGAATCCATGAGCAAAACAGCGTGTTGCTTGATGAGGTAGATAAACTTGTAGGGATGTACACAACTTACAGTGAAACCAAAACACACAACATTAAAATTTTTCAGTATCTTGTAGCATTTGTACTGATGATGCTTTTGGTGTATGCTTTGCTGCAACTCAAAGCGATTGAAGCGCATGTAGATGAGTTTATGAACTACTCCAAAAATCTTGTACATAGTATAGAAAACAACAAGCTTGAGCCTTTGCAAGTTACTAAAGAGAGTGAAGAGGAGATCAAAGAGGTAAGTGATATGATCAACCGCTTCATCGAGAAGATCAATAGCGCGATGGAGTTTTCCAACGAAGCGCTTACGCAGTCTCAGCAAGCATCGGCGAAGCTTGAAGAGATCACTGATGAATTTGATGATATTCTTGATGATCTCAAAGATAAATCTCTGAGTATGAAGTTTTTAAACAACAGTGAAGATATTGTTATTGAATCGACAGAAAATCTTATTCGATCAACAAAGAAACTGCAAAAACTCAAAAAAGATCTTATTGAACTCACAAAAAGTTGCCAAAAATCGTAAAACTTTTCTTCAGGTTTTCTAAATTCTTCTAATTAGCTATCTTTTTTTAAATTCTTGACATAAGTCAAAAGATTTATTTTGACTTAGTGTTACCATACAAGAAGTTAGTAAATGCTTTTGCAGATATGAGGTTGGTAAACAACTACTAACTTTCAAATTATAGGAGGAGAGGAAGATGTCACTTTCAAGAAGAGAATTCCTGAAAAACTCGGCAGCTGCTTCTGCAGCTGCAGCGATAGGAATGAGTGTTCCTCAAGACATCCAGGCAGCGGCAAATGAAGCTGAAGTCGGATGGCGATGGGATAAAGCGGCTTGTCGTTTTTGTGGTACCGGTTGTGGTATTATGATGGCGACAAAAAATGGCAAGATTGTTGCGGTCAAGGGTGACCCTGCAGCACCGGTAAATCGTGGTCTGAATTGTATCAAAGGTTATTTTAACGCGAAGATCATGTATGGGGCAGACAGATTAACACAACCGTTATTGCGCGTAAACAGCAAAGGGGAGTTTGACAAAAAAGGGAAGTTTGCCCCTGTCTCATGGAAACGTGCTTTTGATGAGATGGAAAAATACATAAGATATGCTTTGAAAAAAAGTGGACCAGAAGGGGTTGGTATTTTTGCATCCGGTCAGTATACAATTATGGAAGGTTACGCTGCGCAAAAGATGATGAAAGCGGGATTTAGATCGAATGCGATCGATCCAAATGCACGTCACTGTATGGCTTCGGCGGTTGTTGGTTTTTATCAGACATTTGGGATTGATGAGCCTTCTGGTTGTTATGATGATATCGAATTAACCGATACAGTTGTATCTTGGGGTTCAAATATGGCTGAGATGCACCCGATCCTTTGGTCGCGTGTAACAGATAGAAAACTTTCAAACCCTGATCGTGTAAAAGTTGTATCTATTCAGACTTATACACACAGAACATCAGACTTGGCAGATATTGAGATCATTTTCTCACCAAATACCGACCTTGCTATTTGGAACTATCTCGCCAGAGAGATCGTATACAATCATCCTGAAGCGATCGATTGGGATTTTATCAAAAAGCATATTGTTTTTGCAGCCGGACCGGTTAATATCGGTTATGGTATGAGAAGAGCGGGTGAGAAATCACTCAAAGATGGCAAATACAGTGCCAAAGAGATGGAAACAGTAAGCAAAGAGATGAGTAAAGTGGTTTCAGAAAAAGAGGGACCTGCACTAGAGCCTTACGGTTACAAAGCGGGTGATGTGATGAAGCACACCGGTGGTACTCTTGGTCACTGGGAGATCTCTTTTGAAGAGTATAAAAAATCTTTGGCACCATACACACTTGATTATGTAGCGAAAGTTGCCAAAGGTAATCCTGATGAAAGTATTGAAGATTTCAAAGCAAAACTTCAAGCTTTAGCAGATCTTTATATTGAAAAAGATAGAAAAGTTGTCTCTTTCTGGACAATGGGTATGAACCAGCATACGCGTGGATCATGGGACAATACACTTGCTTACAATGTACACTTTATGCTCAATAAACAAGCGCGTCCAGGTTCTGGAGCATTCTCACTTACGGGTCAACCGTCTGCGTGTGGTACAGCGAGAGAGGTTGGAACATTTACACACCGCTTGCCAGCTGATATGATGGTGAAAAATCCACTACACAGAAAAATTGCAGAGAAAAAATGGATGATCCCAGAGGGAACACTTAATGGCGTTGGTAAACAACACATGATGAAGATCCACAGAGATATCGAAGATGGGCTTATCAAATTTGCGTGGGTAAATGTATGTAACCCATACCAAGACAGTGCGAGTGCATCACACTGGATCAAAGCAGCGCGTGAGATGGACAACTTCATCGTAACATCTGATGGTTATCCGGGTATCTCGGCAAAAGTTTCTGACTTGATCCTCCCTTCAGCGATGATCTATGAAAAATGGGGAGCTTACGGAAATGCAGAGCGCCGTACACAACACTGGAGACAACAAGTACTTCCTGTTGGTGAAGCGATGAGTGATACATGGCAGTGGGTAGAGCTTTCAAAACGCTTTACGGTTGATGATCTTTGGGGTGCATATCCACCATCGGGTCCAAGAAAAAAACCACTTCCAGATGTAAGAAAAAAAGCGTACGCTATGGGTTATAAAGGTGATACAACAATGTATGAGATCCTTTTTGCCAATAAAATTGCACGTTCTTACAAACTTGATGATAACGATCCGATCCAAAAAGGGTACGATAACTCTGAATGTAAAGGTGACAGTAGAAATGTTGTCGGTTCTGATGGAAAAGTATTTAAAGGGTATGGTTTCTTTATTCAAAAATATCTCTTTGAAGAGTATGCGGCATTTGGTCGCGGACATGGACATGACCTTGCACCGTTTGATATTTACCATAAAGTTAGAGGGCTTAAATGGCCTGTTGTTGATGGTAAAGAGACACAATGGCGTTTCAATGTAAAATATGACCCTTATGCAGCCAAAGCGGCACAAGGTACAGATGATGAGTTTGCATTCTACGGAAAAATTGCAAAAGCATTGAAACAGGGTGACTTGACACATGTAACAGACAGCAAAAAGAAACCTTTGTCAAACAAAGCCAAAATATTTGCACGTCCATATATGGATCCACCGGAAATGCCAGATGCGCAGTACGATACTTGGTTAGCAACAGGTCGTGTGCTTGAGCATTGGCACTCTGGAACGATGACGATGCGTGTACCTGAACTTTACCGTGCGGTTCCTGAAGCACTTTGTTATATGCATCCTCAAGATGCAAAAGATAAAGGACTCAAACAAGGTGGACTTTGTTGGGTTGAATCACGCCGTGGTCGTGTTAAAGCGAGAGTTGAGACACGCGGAAGAAACAGACCTCCTCGTGGACTTGTTTTTGTACCATGGTTTGATGAGCGTGTGTTTATCAATAAAGTATGTTTAGATGCGACATGTCCAATGTCAAAACAAACAGACTTTAAAAAATGTGCAGTCAAAATTTATAAAGCATAAACAAAAGGGATAGTTGTGATGGAACAAGAGAGTTCAAGAAGAAGATTTATCCTTGATATGGCTCGAGGGATCGGGCTTGCTGCACTAGGTGGATTTGTGTGGAGTGCTTATGTTGATGAGGCAAAGGCTTCATCGCTCCTGCTTCGCCCACCCGGTGCACTGCAAGAGGATGATTTTCTTCGTACATGTATCAAATGTGGTTTGTGTGTGGAGGCCTGCCCGTATGATACACTCATGCTAGCAAAGCCGGGTGATCACAAACCGATAGGTACACCCTATTTTGTTCCTACCAATATTCCTTGTTACATGTGTACTGATATCCCTTGTGTTCCAGTTTGTCCTACGGGTGCTCTTGATCAAGAGAGTGTATCGAGTGATGGGGTGTTGGATATCAATAAAGCACAAATGGGTCTGGCAGTGGTCGATAAGGAGAACTGCATTGCGTTTTGGGGAATCCAGTGTGATGCATGTTACCGTGCTTGTCCACTTTTAGGAGAAGCGATCACGATCGAATACCAAAAAAATGAACGTACAGGTAAGCATGCTTATCTCAAACCAGCTGTGCACAGTGATAGCTGTACAGGTTGCGGTTTATGTGAAAAAGCATGTGTAACGCAAAAACCGGCTATTTTTGTTCTGCCGCGTGAGATTGCCCAAGGAGAAGTGGGGGATCATTACATCAAAGGATGGGATAAGGCAGATGAAAAAAGGGTACAAAATGCCAAAGCGATAAAAACGGAGACGCAGATCAACAAAAAGAGTGCGATCGATTCGCTCAATAGCGACTTAGAGGGGTTATACTAATGTCTTACATCTGGAATAACTACCGTTATCTTATTTTAAGAAGATTGACACAAGTAGCTATCTTGGTTCTTTACGCCGGTGCTAACTTATGGGGATGGAAGATTTTACAAGGCAACCTAAGCAGTTCTTTGTTGTTTGAAACAATCCCTTTAAGTGATCCGTTCGCTGTTGCTCAGATGGTGGCAGCGGGAGCCGTTGTAGCTACCGATATTCTCATCGGTGTTTTGATAGTTACTCTGTTTTATTTTCTTATTGGAGGGCGATCCTTTTGCAGCTGGGTTTGTCCTATCAATATGGTAACGGATGCAGCGGGTTATCTCAGAAGGAAACTTGAGGTTAGTAAGGTGCAAAAAAAGCAGCCAGCATCAAGAAACCTTCGCTATTGGGTTTTACTCCTTAGTCTTATACTCTCAGCACTGCTTGGAGTTGCGGCGTTTGAGTTTGTCTCACCCATCTCTATGGTTCACAGAGGCATAGCGTTTGGCATAGGTTTTGGATGGGCAGGAGTTGTTGTTATATTCCTGTTTGATCTTTTTGTGGTCACGAATGGATGGTGTGGGCATATCTGTCCACTTGGCGGATTTTATTCACTCCTTGGTAAATTCAGCCTCTTTCGTGTTCGTCACGACAAAGAGAAGTGTACAGAATGTATGCAGTGTAAAGTGGTGTGTCCTGAGCATCAGGTGCTTCACATGGTCGGCAAAGAGAGCAAGGCCGTACTTTCGGGGGAATGTACAAATTGCGCAAGATGTATTGAAGTGTGTAACGACGATGCTCTTGGTTTCTCATTGCGAAATATAAATAAAAAATAGGAGAGAAAGATGAAAATGTTAACGAAATCTATACTTGGGTTTGTTGCTGCTTCTTTTTTGCTCACAGGGTGTGGCTCAAATGCTGCTCCAACGGCTCAAGAGAAGGTGGCACCAACCATAACTGAAGAACAGTTAAGTTATAGAAATACAAGTTTGTATCATGAAAAGGACACGGTGCCACCAACATTTAAGTTTAGTGATGCACCGGCGGGTGCGAGTCAAAAGTTTCAACGAGCGTTCCAAGATGCTCCACCGATGATCCCACACGATACAGAGGGGATGTTGCCAATTACAAGAAAAGATGGCAACCAGTGTCTTAATTGTCATATACCAGAGATCGCTTCTTCTATGGGAGCAACACCGATTCCGCCGTCACATTTTATGGATATGCGTCCAAAACACAAATGGGACGGTAAAAAGTTTGAAAAAGCGGTTGACAACCTGAAAAATGAGGTTGCTATCGTGAAGAAAAACAAGCTTTACCAAGGTAGATGGAACTGTTCACAGTGTCATGCGCCACAATCTGATGCAAAACTGATTACGGAAAACAGATTCCAACCTGAGTACCTCAGTAAAGATGGTGCGTTTAAATCGCACTGGGATGAGGTGATGACAAAGGATCTTGATACTGTAGGTAAGGAATCTATTGTAACACCAAAAGATGTTGCAAATGAACAATCATCAGCCGGAGAATCTGTATGGGAGCACCATTAATATGGAAAGAAGAGAGCTTTTTCGCTCTCTTGCTCGTATAACACAAGGCAAGCAAGAGGATGTTGTGATACGACCACCATACAATGCAGATGTATCTCTTTTTCACAAAGAGTGTGTTCATTGCGAGGGCAGTTGCGCGGCTGTTTGTGAAGAGCAGATCATCAAAATCTCTGCAGACAAAACACCTTGTCTTGATTTTTCACAAAGTGGATGTACTTTTTGTGACGAGTGTGTAAAAGCGTGTACGTTTGGTGTGCTTGATCTGCAAGTACAAAGTCATCAGATCGATGCTGTAATATCGATCAACCAAGATAAATGTGTCAGTTGGGAGGGTGTGATGTGCTTTTCGTGTAAAGATCCTTGTCTCGATAATGCCATAGATTTTCAAGCGATGTTTATGCCAAAGATCAACACCAACTGTACAAACTGCGGCTTTTGCATAAGCAGGTGTCCGGTTGATGCTATTGAGGTGGGTGCGGCATGATGAAGTTATTGATTTTATTGTTGGTATCGTTACATGTAACATTTGCACAGCCGTTGCAGATGCCTACTGCGCAGTATAAATGCAGTGGTGGTGTAACCGATATGTTTATTGATGATGGTAAACTTTATGCTGCTACCAATGTAGGCAGTGTTGATATTTTTGATCTTCAAACGCATAAAAAAATTAAGCGTATCACTGTTGCAAAGATCAAGGATTTTATGGGAGATATGGTTGAGTCTAAAATCTACTCAATCGATATAATGGATGATCAACTGCTCATTCTTTCACAGGCACAATCCGGTTTTAGACGCGTTGATATCTTTGATGGTAAGAAGATGCACCATATCATCGATGCATCTGAGCAACTCTCAATTGCTCAAGCGAAGTTTTTGGATAAAGACACTGTTTTGCTAGCACTGCTAAGTAATGAGTTGATCGCCTTTGATCTGCAAAGTAAATCACAAAGATACAGAGTGCAGATCTCGCAGTCGAAATTTTCAGACTTTGCACTTAATGAGCAAAAAGATAAGGTAGCTGTTGCAGATGAGAGTGGTGATATCAAACTTGTTTACACTAAAGATGGCGTAAAGTACAAAGTACTGAGTGGGCAAAACCTTGATAATGTATTTGATTTGGCATATAAAAACGGCATCATTGCAACTGCCGGTCAGGACAGACGCGTTGTAGTTTATGACACTCACCTAGGCAGTGCATACCACATACAGTCTGGTTTTTTGGTTTATAGTGTAGGACTTTCACCAAGTGGAAAGTTAGTTGCTTACAGTAGTAATGAACGCAATGATGTCGTTGTGTTTTTAAGAACAACAAAATCTCAAAAAGGAGTATTTGGAGGCAATAAAATGACATTAACCAAGATCGTTTTTTTAGATGAGGCAAACTTGTTTGTTGCCAGTGATGATCTGTTTATCAATCAATATAAAATTAAATAGGAGTTTATTATGAATATTTCAAGTATAGTAGCTCAAACAGTACCAAAATACCTCGATGAGGTTGTAGAATCGCTGAAAAATTGTGAAGTGTGTGACTATCACATGCATGATGAAAAAGGGAGAATTATCATCACCATTGAGGGTGAAGGTGTAAAAGAGGAGTTGCAAAAACTGCGTGTCATTGAGGCGATCCCCCATGTTGTTTCAGCAGATATGCAGATGGCATACAGCGAGGATGAGCTTGATGAACAGATAGAATTTTTGGAAAATACCCACGCTGTGCCAAAAATGCTCAATGATGAGAGTGTTGATATCGATCGTATCATCTACAACGGCGATATGAAGAAAAAAGATGTTGAAGAGTTTGCGGAGATCTTCGACAATGCAAAAAGGTAGAGTATGAGCGTAATATTTCAAGCAACCGTATTGGAAAACGATACACAGGACAACTGGATGATCGAACTGCGAGATATGACGGACAATAGAGTGGCTCTTTGTGGTGATATGCAGGAGTTTCAACAAAAAATGGAGGAGTTTGCAGAGGATTACGGTGGCAGTGTGGATGAGGTTGTATGGAAAAAACAAGATAATCTACCTGAGCATTACATGGATGCGATTCGCTTAGAGATGGCTAAAATGCAAGCGCAGATTGAGGAGGAGCTAGGAGAGGCGCTCATTAAAGAATCCTGATGGGTTCTTTAAAACTCTTTTGCAAGGATCCAATGGGGTCTTTACTAGAGATTTTACATCTCCAAACAAAATAAGGGCACCTCTAAAAACCCTAAGTGGTTCTCAGAGGGAAGAAAAAAAGATGAAGTTGTGAAAAACCTTTTT
>VCAY01000008.1 GCA_013607635.1 Campylobacterota bacterium | reverse complement strand
GACTTGTGCCATATATTCTTTTGGGTGAATAGTGATAGCAGGATATTTTTGAAGTATTTTTTCATCTCTGGTTAAAACCAAAGCATCTATGGCTTTTGCACTAGCCATAACCTGACTATCTTCTATATCTCCATAGTCTATATCTATGTAAGATGGTGTTTTTGCTATTTTAAAAAAAGAGAGGATTTCTTTTATATTTTCATGGATTACATTGAGTTTTTCTCTTCGACTTTTATCTGGATATTTCTGTGAAATAGTGTCATACATTAAAAATTCAAAATTATCAAGAGATGATACTGATATAAAAGCCTGATCCTTACACCTTAAACTATCAAAAGCTTTAACCGACTCAGGATACTTTTCCCCTCTTTTTGCTTGATAGTAATCAAGTAATATATTTAAATCAATCAGAATATTTGTCATTATAAAATCTTGCTGTTGCTGTATAAAGTCTTTCATCATCATCCATATCATCTAAATCTGTATCCAAAACTATCTCTTTCCAATGTTTTTTAGCAAATTCTTTATCCCACTTGCTATCAAGTAAGTTTTGTTTATTTTCATTTGCTTCTTTTGTTTTATAATTTAAAATCTCAACACCTTTATCTTGAAAAGCTTTTAAAAACCATACAATTTTATCAACTAAATTCTCATTTTTTATGTCTATTATCAACTGCATTACAGCTCCTTTACTCTACCGTCAATTATGGCATATTTTCTACCATCGCTGTCATAAGTCTCATTATCCTCGTTAAACTGCAGTGTGTTTCCACTTACTCCAACCCAACCTATCTGCTTTGCAGGAACACCCACCATAAGGGCATAAGGTTTCACATCTTTGTTTACCACTGCACCACTGCCAACAAGTGCATACTCGCCAATCGTAACACCACATACTATTGTTGCATTGGCTCCGATCGAGCACCCCTTTTTAAGAAGTGTTTTTTTAAACTCATCTTTTCGTGCTATAAAAGCTCTTGGATTGATCACATTGGTAAAGACCATAGATGGTCCTAGAAAAACATCATCTTCTATCTCTACCCCTTCATAGATAGAGATGTTATTTTGCACCTTAACACCATTACCCACTTTCACTTTAGGACCAACAACACAGTTTTGTCCAAAAGAGCAGTTTTTGCCTATGGTTGTATGGCTCAAGATGTGTGAGAAATGCCATATCTTAGTATTTTCACCAATTGTTACATTGTCATCAATATAGCTACTTTCATGTGCAAAAAAAGAACTCATCTATATATTTACCTTTTTACAAAATGGATGGTACTCACCCTGCAATCCAACGGCAGGCATATTTCTAATAGCCGATACTGTTTTAATAGAGCCATAAGCCTCATCAAGCCCAAATCCACCACCATTTAAGATATGCTCATAACTTTTTGTATGCAAGTCTGTAAAACCACCACTAAATTCGATCTCATCTCCATTAACGGTGATAGATCTGTAAGTTCTCATCCCGCTTGCTTTAATCTCTTCTGGTATGTAGTCGTAATTTACTGAAAGGAACCATCTTACAGTTGCATTTTTAAGTTTAAAATATCCTGCGTTGGTATCGGCTGTTTTGATATGGACGATATTCTCCTCAACATCTCCAAATATCCAACAAAGCATATCGTAAAAGTGCACACCGATGTTTGATGCTATACCGCCCGACTTTTCCTGTTTCCCTTTCCAGCTCTCAAAGTACCATTTTCCACGACTTGTAAGATAGGTTAAATCTATATCGTACATCTTATTTGGGTTGTTTTTAAGCTCTTTTGATACTTTTTCTTTCAACTCTATGATAGATGGATGCAAACGAAGCTGTAAAATATTGTAAACCTTTTTACCTGTCTCTTTTTCCACCACTTTAAGCTCATCTATATCTGCAGGATTAAGCACAAGTGGTTTTTCACAAATAGCATCGGCACCGCTTTGCAAAGCAAGACGGATATGACTTTTATGCAAGTAGTTTGGTGAAGCTATAGAGATATAATCAAGACTATTCTCTCTTTTATACTGTGTTAAAAAATCTTCAAACCTCTCCAGCTCGGTAAAAAAATCAGCTTGAGGAAAATTGCTATCCATAATCCCTATTCCATCATAAGGATCATACGCCACTACAAGTTCATTGCCCGTTTCTTTGATCGCTTTCATGTGTCTAGGAGCAATGTAACCACTAGCTCCAATCAGTGCAAAATTTTTCTTCATTATTTTAAAGTCTCCATGTTGGTTTTTCTACTATCCCTTTTACATCTATAACCATAGGTGTACCTTTTGACATAGTTTCATATTGTGCAGTCGTAATCTCCTTAAACTCATCATGTCCAACCGCTACTACAATGGCATCGTATTTATTAGATCCAAGAGGTAGTTCATGCACAAAGCAAAGATTTTTTGTTTCAATATCACTTTTATCTACCCAATCATCATACACTTCAACATTGCACTCAAACTCCTCTAACTCTTTAATGATGTCAAGCACCTTGGAGTTTCTCATATCTGGGCAATTCTCTTTAAAAGTAACACCCATTACAAGCACATTAGCACCTTTAAGTTTTTTATCAAATTTCACCATCTTTTTGATCGTTTTATCGGCAATAAGTTTGCTCATAGAGTTATTGATCTGCCTAGCTCCAAGGATCAGGTTTGGCATATACCCTAGTGATTGTGCTTTATGTGTCAGGTAGTAAGGATCCACCCCTATACAATGCCCACCGACAAGCCCTGGAAAGAGTTTAATGAAGTTCCACTTTGTAGCCGCTGCTTCAATCACATCGTTAGTATTTATTCCCATGAGATCAAAGATCATTGCAAGCTCATTTATGAGTGCTATGTTAACATCCCTTTGGGTGTTTTCGATCACTTTTGCAGCTTCTGCTACTTTGATCGTAGGTGCCAAGTGTGTTCCGGCAGTAATGATTGACTTGTAAAGGTCATCTACTTTTTTTGCTGTCTCAGGGGTTGATCCTGAGGTGATTTTTAAAATCTTTGTTACGGTATGCTCTTTATCACCCGGATTGATACGCTCCGGTGAATAGCCACAAAAGAAATCTTCATTAAACTTTAAACCTGATTCTTTTTCCAAAATCGGCACACAAACCTCTTCAGTCACACCCGGATAAACAGTAGATTCATAGATCACGATATCATCTTTTTTAAGCACTTTACCAACTGTTTGTGTTGATTTTTCAATAGGTGTAAGATCCGGTTCATTCTCTGCATTAATAGGTGTGGGAACTGTAACAATGTAGATATCTGAATCTTTAATATCATCAACATCAAGGGTAAATTGCATCCCATTATCTAAAGCCTCTTGCACCTGCTCTTTTGTAAGCTCTTGTGTTCTATCAAACCCACTATTTAATTCATCTATTCTAGCCTGATTGATATCAAAACCAACAACTTTATATTTTTTGCTAAAAGCGTGAGCTAAAGGTAAGCCTACATACCCTAACCCTATAATACATATTTTCATTTAGATTTTCCTCAATCGCATACTTATTTTGGAATATTTTAGCACTTTTTAGCTCTATCTTCAATAATACCATGCATCAACCTTCTCTTTGCAACATCACTACATAAAACGACAATTTTTTTTAAAGCTTCGATCCGAAGTCCTTCTAACCCTTTGGAAAACCCCAGCTGATCTCCATGCCCTGCATATTTTGTTATAAGTTGCTCATTGATAAGTCCAATATCAAACTCAAGCATAATTCTCAGCCACAGCTCAAAATCTTCACAGGCTGGAAAATTCTCATCAAAACTCCCCACTTTTTGCAGTATCTTTTTATGTAGCAATACTGATGATGGGGCGATATTACAATACTCGATATTTTCAGCAAAAATGTCTCTACCTATTTTTTGGTACTTTTTGGGGATCTTCACCACTTTGCCATCTCGTACCCATCTCTCAGCGGTATAACTCATAAGGAACTCTTGGTTTTGTTGATGAAAAGCCACCTGCTTGGCAAGTTTCTCTTTGTGCCATGTATCATCAGAGTCCAAAAAAGCGATCCACTCACTCTTGGCGTACTTAATCCCGAGATTTCTCGCAGAAGAAACACCTTTGTTTTCTTGATAAATATACATAATCTGAGGAAAATCGCTTTGAAGTTGTTTGGTATTGTCGCTCGATCCGTCATCAACGACGATGATCTCTTTGGGTTGTAATGTTTGGGTCAAAACCGACTCAATCGCTCGTTTGGTAAGGGTGTATCGGTTATATGTTGGGATAACAACCGATATATCCAACTACCAAACCTTTATCTCATTATACACGCTGTCGCGCTCAACCGGAGTAAATCCGCTGTCTTTAATCAGCCCCACAAACTCATCAAGCTCAATCCCGTTGGCACTTTTTGCACCCGCTGCGGAGTTGATCGACTCTTTTTGGATTGTACCGTCAAGATCGTTCGCACCAAACTCCTGAGCTACAAGAGCAAGGTTAACTGTTGATGTCACCCAGTAAGCTTTAAGATTTGGCACATTATCAAGAACAAGTCTCGAGATCGCCATAGTACGCAGTATCTCATCGGCAGTGATCGGTTTATCGATTTTGAGGTAATTATTCTCTGTCTGATACACAAGCGGTATAAAGCAGTTAAACCCACCCGTTTCATCTTGAAGCTCACGGATGCGAAGTATATGATCGATGCGGTGCTCACGACTCTCAACATGTCCAAACAGCATGGTAACATTGGACTTCTTACCCCGTTGGTGCCATTTTTTATGGATCTCAAGCCATTGATCGGATGTCACTTTACCTTTACAAATATAATCACGCACACCCTCATCAAAGATCTCAGCACCCCCGCCGGGCATCGAATCCACACCCGCATCCACCATCATATCAAGCACCGCATCGTAAGTATGCCCATAATGGCGCGCGAGAAAATCAACCTCGGCAGCGGTAAGTGCTTTTACATGTATTGCAGGGTATTTTTCTTTGATCTTTCGAAAGATATCAAGATACCACTCTATCCCTGTATCTGGATTGTGCGCAGAGATGATGTGCACCTCTTTAACACCATCTTGAACCACTCCATCAACAATCTGCATGATCTGCTCATGACTCATGGTGTATGGGTTTGGGTTTTTCCTGTTTGCCGAGTAAGCACAAAACTTACATACATCGGCGCAAATATTAGTAGGGTTAATGTGGCGGTTGATATTGAAGTAGGTTTTTTTACCATGGAGCTGTTGTCGCTTTTCATCCGCCATTTGCCCAAGTGTAAAAAGATCTTCATTGTACAATTGTAATGCTGTTTGTAAATCTATTGTGTTCAATTTCTCTCCAAAAACTGTTTGGGACTCATAATCTTAGTCCCACAATTATAAAATTTTTTATCATTTGTGAGTATCATCTCACATCCATTTGCCTTCGCGCACAAACACTGCAAAAGATCCTCAAGATCAACTTGCTTCTCTTGTGCAACATTTATAGCCTCTTTTATCACCTCTGTGCCGTATGAAACTATCTGCCAATATTGCAACACTGTTTTTAAAAACTCTAAAACTCTCTTTTTATCTGGGATGATATAGTAGAGCGTGCTTAACATATCCTCACTTAACACCACTATATAGTTCTCTTTAGCAATCTTATTTAAAAGTGGTTCCATAAACTTATTACCCACCCTTGTCTCATCTAAAAGATCGAGCACAACATTAGTATCAAAAAAGATTTTACGACTCACTCACTAAACCTCTTAGCGTACTCTCTTTTGATATCATCTTTTGTATCTATATCTCTCAATGCTCCATTTGCTATACCGGAAAACTGCATAATCGCATCTACTTGCTTTTGATTCTCATCAGAGAGCTTTCTCTCGAGCATCTCTTTAAACTCTTTGGCATATTTTGCAGAGATAAAAACACCTTTGTACTCATGTGTTTTTTTATCTTCGATATCGATATAATCAAACTGATCGAGTATGCTTGTGTTGCGAGCAAGTTCTCTTAATCCAACCACTTTTGTCACACTTCACCTCAAAGTTGTCTTTTGGATATTATACATTTTTATAAAAAAATTGTCAAAGCCCAGGAGCCTTCCACATCGATGTTGTGATATTATCATCTACCAGCTTTAATTGCGCTTGGTATGCTTTTTGCCACTTGGTTTTTAGGGTGTCATACACCTGTTTGTTTTGCTTATTTGGCAGATATTCTCTCTCCCAAATAACTAGCTTTTTAGCAGCTTCAGCCAAACTTGCAAACACTCCCACACCAACACCTGCTGCCATGGCAGCTCCAAGGGCTGTTGCTTCGGTTACTTTTGGAATTTTTACCTTTTTGCCCAAAACATCTGCGACAATCTGTGACCAAAGTTTGCCTTTACTCGCCCCACCTGCAAAGACGATCTCGTTACATGTAACGCCGCTAAACTTTTCTATCTTCTCTAAGTTGATGCTTGAGACGATCGCCGCGTTTTCCTCCAAAGCGCGAAACATCGAGATACGATTGTATGCCTCACTATCGATCCCAAGGTTTAAAAAACTTGGTGCTGCATGGTACCATTTGCCATACTTCATAGAGTCTGAAAAGATTGGCAGTATCTCATAACTCCCAGCCGGTACACTAGTAGCTTTTTGCTCCAAAATTTCATACACATCACACCCGCGCTCTTGTGCTTCAAGCTTTTCAAGCTCACAAAATGCATCTCGAAACCATCGCATCACAAGACCGCTAAAAAAGGTGATCCCCTCCGCTTGAGAGAGTCCATCGATCACATGGGGATTGACACGAATTGCCATATCTTTTGGTGGTTTGGTTGCAGATGGGATGTTCACAACCTGTTGCCAAAAGCTCCCACCGAGGATCGCAACCTGTCCAACCTCCACAACACCAAGACCGGCACTACCAAGTTGCACATCACCGCCACCCATCACAACTTTTGTTGCTACATCTAACGAAGTTAGCTCACTTGCCTCTTTGGTAACACTGCCGATAGGTGTACCTACCTCATACACAGGTGGAAAGATACCATCTTTGATCCCAACTTTTTGTGCCATCCCTCTTGCCCAGTTGCGCTTTTGCAGATCAAAAATACCGGTTGTACCACCATTGCTTGGATCACTTGCGATCACACTGCTGAGCTTTGCCAGCACCCAATCTCCGATCATCGAGATTTTATCTACTTTTTCATAGATCTCAGGGCGGTTGTTTTTCAGCCACATCAATCTCGGCAAAGCACCAAGGGCAAAGGTCTGCCCACTTTGTTCGTAAAACTGCTCCTCTATTTCGGGGAAGTGTTCTTTAAGATATTTCACCTCTTTGCTCGCTCTTGCATCGACATTGGCAACACCCCAAAGCTCCCTGCCATCTTTGTCATACACCACAATCCCCTCACGCATCGAGGTGGCTGAGAGTGCCAAGATATCTTTTGGATCGATCATGGCGGTTTTGATAACCTCACGAATGCAGTTACATGCAAGGTTCCAGTTGGTGGTAAAATCAAACCCCATCGAGTTAGCCACACCCTCTTCTTCCAAGTGTACCCACTCTTTTTGTGAAACAGCGATCTGATTACCGTTCGTATCAAAAAGGGCTGCACGGATACTACCCGTTCCGGCATCTATTGCTAATAAATATTTTTGTTTCATTTTTTCAATCTCTCAAAAAAAAGCCCCACTCCCAATAAGGAAGCAGGGCTTACAGTGTTGAGATGAGGGAGCTACCCTCAAGCATTAATCTTGTTTCAAAGAAATTGTACCATAACATTATAATTTTTTTAATTTCGCCTGCTCTAAATCCCAGTACTCCATAGTAAAGCTCTTTTTTTCGCTGATACTTTGATACCCTCCAAGCTTGTCAGCTCGCAGTACTGCCAACATTGTATGCTCCACAATATCATGCACAATTTTAGCCTCAGCTTTACTGCGTCCAAAACTCACAACTGCCAAATTTTTGATGATCATATAATTTGGTGCAGGGTTAAGCATCACCTCATCAGTAGCGTATTTGTTAAAGTACTCTTTGTACGCTTCGATATAGCGCTCAATCCCACCAATAAGATCAGTATCTTCCATAATCAGCGGTACGCGTTTGGTGCGGATGATATGCTCCGGTGTGAGTACCCCACGAGACGCAAACTCCCTTAAATTTGGTTGTGCTGCGTAAAAAACCGCCAGTGGGGTTTGATTGATCGCGATGTGCACCTCATCCCCTTTATACTCCGACATCGTTTTAACCACACGCATAATATCACAATCACTGTGAGTGTATTTATGCACAATCTCCACTGCAGCATTTTGATCTAAAAACTGCTCCGCTTTACTCACGGCATCGATCATTTTATTGTACGATTTTTGGGCATCATCATCAAAAGTAAAAATCCCGTGATGGTGCAGAACAATCCCCTCTATCTCATTCCAGTCAATATCTTGTGTTATCTCATACACTTTATGCGCAAGCTCAAAGCCCGGCATCACATAATCAACGATCAAGAAGTTTGGATACAACTCTTTTATAATCTCTTTGCCACGCACCGAGTTAGAGATCGTCACCACCGCATCGGCATGGGTATGATTGACAAACTTAAACGGAATGATCGCATGCAGTATCGCTTCTACAGAAGGGTTAGGTGCAGAAGAGTTAAGCATCGCCTCTTTTTGGCGCGCAACCATCTGCGCATCGCTGAGATGCTCTAGCTTTGCCATCTCTTGCAACACATCAAGGCGCACAGGAGCAAACCCCTCAGCTTTGATATCAGCCAAATTCCAGCCACTGCCTTTAACATAAAGCACATCCACACCATCGATGTTACCCTTGAGAGAAGTATTGCCCCCGCCATGCAGCACCAACTCATCACTTGCACCCAAAAGATTAGAAGTATAAACTCTCAGATCAAGACTACTTTTACACTTTTTTGCTTCATTGCTATCAAACAGATTATCCATGATTTATCCTAAAACGATCAGCTCATCGGTATATTTTTTCTCACAATAAGGCTCATAACTTGATTTGTACACCGCGTAGTGTGCTGAAGCTTTATGACCATCAAGTGCTGCTTCATCTTCCCACTCCTCTACTGCCATAAATTTTCTCGGGTTGTTTTCATACTGAAAAATCTCATAAAACACACACCCTTTTTCAGCCTTACTTGGCACAACCATGGCACTTAAAAGCCCTTTCATCTTCGCTTCACATCCCTCTTTTGCTATAAATGTCACTCTTTTTATTATGCTCATTCTACATTCCCACCTTTTTAGCTAATTATATCAAAAACTTTTATTCTGAACAAAGCCACTTTGGCGACTCTGTTTTGAAAGCACACATGAGATGCAATGTTGCCTCGCATTACTTATTTAGTAAAGTAGAGTATAATTCATTAAAAAAACAAAGAATAAGTAGATGAATATCGCAATTATTGGACTAGGACTTATGGGTGGCTCTTTGGCACTCAGTTTAAAAAAACTTGATTTTGTTGAATATATTGTAGGGTATGATCATAACAAACAACATCAGCGAGATGCGATGAATCTTGAACTTGTTGATGCGATCGCAACGCTCGATGAAGTCAAACAAGCAGATGTTATCTTTTTGGCTATTCCTGTCAATGGTATTATCGCAGCTCTACAAGATCTTAAAGATGTTCATAAAGATACAACAATCATCGACCTTGGAAGTACAAAAGAAAAAATTGTATCTTGTGTTCCAAAAGAGATACGTAAAAATTTTGTCGCAGCTCACCCAATGACCGGAACAGAAAACTTTGGACCTTTTGCGGCAGTTGAGGGGTTGTATGAAGATAAAGTGGTTGTTCTATGCGACCTTGAAGACAGCGGTGATATCCAACGTGAAAATGCAAAAAAGATCTTCAAATCGCTTGGGATGAAAAAATACTTCATGAAATCTCACGAGCATGACAGACACGCAGCATTTATCTCCCACATGCCACACGCTATCTCTTACTCGTTAGCCAACACTGTTTTAAGACAAGAGGATAAACATAATATTTTAGCACTTGCAGCGGGTGGTTTTCGCTCTATGAGCCGTTTGGCAAAAAGTTCACCAACTATGTGGGAAGATATCTTTAAACAAAACAAAGAAAATGTCCTTGAAGCGATCGAGCTGTTTGAAACAGAACTTGACAACCTCAAAGATGCCATCAAAAATGGGAACTGGGACAAAGTGCATCAAGAGATGCAAGATGGCAACAAGCTTTACGATATCTTTAACTGATATTGTAACGTTTTAACAACTCTTTAACCAGTTTTTTATCAACTTTCTCACTCCCACCTTCATAGAGATTGCTCTCAAGCTGACTGACAATATCACCCACATCTCCATCACCATCTTTAAAAGGTAACAGTTTCACGAGCAGTAATTTCTCATCTTTGATTGGGTTGATTTTTTTCTCTTTTTTGGTGATTTTTTTTGGAAACATCACAATTATCAATGTCATCCCAACACCTACAAAAAATGCCACAATAACGTAAAATAGGGAAAAATCATTTGAAGATTGTTCTTGTGGGGTAGCATGTTGCTGTTGCGTTGCCTCGGCTGTTTTAATCGTTAATGGTTTTGGCTTGCTTTTTGAGCCTACTACAGTAATAACGATTGGCTTGGTTGCAATTTCTCGCACTTGCTTCATATTGGTATCAAAGTATTTTAAACTCATTGATGGGATTGTGAAGTTTGTATCACTTACAAAAGTAAGCTTTTGCGTCCAGTTGTTTTGCCCTACTTGTGGTTTTTCATCAAAAACACTTACACCGTCAATATAGGGTTTAAACCCTTCAATATCTTCCAAATTCCCTTTACCGCTAATACGTAATGTCACATTCACCGCTTCAGTTGGATGCACTACGGTTTTATCTGCTATTGCATCAATACTTAGATCTCCTATGATGTTTGCACCATTTGGGATCGGCTTTACATCCAATGACAAACTGTTGGAAAAATAACTTTTCCATTGTACCTGTGGCATAAATGTAGGACTCCAAGAGCGGCTTGCGACCCTTGAAGCAACTTGTAGTTGTGCTGGCTTTATGGTTAGATTACCCTCTCTTTGTGCTGCAAGGGTATAGACAACTTTTGTGATCAGATATCTACCATCATCCTCTCTTGTCGGTTTTGATTCACCCTTTTTCCAAAACCCTTTAAACGCAGATGGGATAAACTTGCTATCTACCACATTGGCATCTTTTTTTTGTCGCAGTGTCAAAGTCACATCAAAACTCTCACCCACATAGAGTGTTTTTTTGGAAGTATGGTATTGAAGATAAAAATCAACATTTGCATTTTGACTTATCTTTTTGACGATCAATTCCACAGGTTGTGTTTTTTCCACTTTACCATCAATCACAACCTCAATAGGATCAACTCTACAACTTTTTTGTGCTACAAACTGATAATTGAGTGTATAGGTTTTTTTATAATCACTTCCTATCATCTCGATACTGGTACTTGATCCACTTGCAATGATATTGTGCCCACATACATCGATCAAGGTCGGTTTTTGGATATCTTCACCATCAATCTTTAGTGACAGTGTCACTACATCCCCGACATAAGCAATCTTTGGTGAAAGTTTTGCACTCACACTGCTAAAAAGGGGTAAACTCAACATAAGGATTGTTATAAAAATCTTACCAAGGTTTCTCATTTTCATATCCTGTTACTTTTTTATTTCGATTAAGCTGATAGAGAAAAGTACTCGGGTTTTTATCCAGTTTTTTAAGCCATTTTCTCTCTTCTGCATCACTCATTTTTGCTTGTTTTTTTTGCTTGCTTGCACCAGAACTTTGCTGCTGTTTTTCCTCTTTTTTTTCTCTCTTGACATCTTTTTGCTGCTCTTTTTTGTGCTGCTGTTGTTTTTTCTGTTTATTTTTGCCGTTTTTATCTTTATTTTGTTTGTTCTGATCCTTTTTATCTTGCTTACCCTTGCCTTTTTGTTGCTGTTTGTTTTTTTGATCTTTATTGTTTTGCTTGTTATTTTTTTGTTTTTGTTGTTGTTTTTTCTTTTTGAGTCGCTTTACTACTTCTTGAAAATCTTGTTGCAACTCTTTATCATCTTTTATTTTTAAAGACTCTTCCATATATTTTTTTGCTTTTTCCAAATGTTCTACTGTATCTAACTTTGCATGACTTTTTCCTAGGTTAGCTAATTTATTTGCTTTATATTCTGGATTGCTAAAAACCACTCTTTCATACATCTTGATCGCATTATCATACTTTTTCATATTATAGAATGCATTTCCAGCATTATAATAACTTTGAGAGCTATCAAGTTGTTTAGCATACTTCTGGTAAATTTTAGCAGCGGTTTTATAATCTTTGTTGCTATACGCTTTTTTCGCCTTATCCAACTCCATAAAATCAAGCACACCTGCTTGAGCCGGCGCTACATGTAACATCGCCAACAAAAGCAGCACCGGGACAGCCACCGATCTTCGTTTGCTCATCGATGATGTAGCAACAAGCAACAGTATCATTGCAAGCCCCAAAGGGTAGTAAAACAGTGGAATATACTTATGGATCTTTTGCGATCTAATCTCTTTTTGTTTCACATGACTTTTAATAGCTTTGATCATCGCTTTGATATCTTGTGCACCATTTTGTGCCTCAATATACACCCCACCGGTTTTTATGGCAAGATTAGCAACTTTTTCATTGAGTTTGGAGATCAAGATCTCCCCTTTGTATTTGATAAACGAACCATCACTTTTTCGCACCGGTGCACCTTTTTTTGTGGCTACACCCAAAATAAACACCGTTATATTGTTCTTTTTCGCATAAGCAATCTCTTGGGAAAAATCACTCGCATCACCACCATCACTTAAAAGGAGTATATATTTTTGTGTATCTTGCTTTGAAGCACCGTTTACCACCTCTAGCATCGAAAGCAGATCAGTTCCTTGTTCTGTGATCGAATCGGTATCGAGATTCTCAAGCAAAAAGCCAAGAGCTGCATGATCAAAACTAAGAGGTGCCACCATATAGGCATTTTTGGCAAATGCAACCACTCCTACACGCTGCGTACGCTCCTCGCGTAAAAACTGCAACGCTTTTTGTTTGGCTAATTTCAGCCTATTTGGGTACAAATCTTGTGCAAGCATCGAGTCGGAGATATCAATCGCTATCATGATATCCGCACTTTTTGCCTGCACCTCAACCTCCCCTTCTGAGATCACAGGATCGGCTAAAGCGATCACCAAAAGAAGAGCCATTAAAAAAAAGAGTCCATTTCGCGCTTTAAGTGTGAGAGTATTGGCACTGACACGCAGTTTTTGGATCACCTCTTCGGCAAAAAATTTCGCCTGCGACTCTTTTTGCGTTAATAACAAAACAAAAAGGATAAACACCGGCGGCAGCATCAAATAGAGAAATTCCGGATGTAAAAACTCCATCACACACCCCCTTGCTTATTACGAAGGTAAACATACAACATCAACGATAAAAATCCCAAAAACAAAGGATAGATATAGTAATAATTTTTATAGCTTAATGTTTCACTTTTGATCTCCGATTTTTCAAGCTTATCAATCTGCTCATACACGCTTTTTAACTGCCCTGCACTCGAAGCACCAAAAGCCATTCCACCTGTATCTTTGGCTATCTTTGCCAAAACAGCACGGTTATACTCATTAGCTCCACCGATCCCTATAGGGTACACCTTTACACCCTCTTTTTTTGCCATATCGATCGCTACATCAAGAGGTATCTTATCTACCCCTTTCGTTGAGTAACCATCTGTTAAAAGGATCGCTATTTTAGTTTTGGACTTACTTTGTTTTAACACACGGATCCCCTGTACCAGACCCTCATAAAGAGCTGTATATCTTCCTGCGATCGTTTCATGCATCTGCATCACAAGCGATGCAAGGATGTTTTTATCGTACGTCAGTGGCGAAGCTATAAACGAGTACTGCCCAAAAACCACTAGAGCAAGGTTATCGTTTTGCCGTTTTTGGATAAAATCTTTCACAATCTTTTTCACCACATCAAATCTACTAGCTCCCGGGTTTGTCACATCAAACCCCCTTTGACCCATCGATTCCGAAGCATCTAAAATGAGCGAAATTGCATACCCCTCTTTCGGTTTTAGCTCATACGGTTCATCTTTTACCGGCGACATCAAAGCTAGAATCAGCATCACAATCCCCAGCCACTTGAGTAAAAACAGAAGTTTTGAGCGACTGATACTTTGTGCTATAAACTGCGCTGAGTGTGGAAAGTAGATCGATGGCAGACGCATCTTACAAAGTGTTTCACAGGCAATGTAAAAAAAGATGACAAATGCTATTTTTGGAAACTCAAAATAGATCCCATCAAACATCCAACATCTCCTTGTAGTTACCGATATGACGCAAGGTCTCATCGTCAAAATCTTCTACATTTTTTTTGTATTTATATGGTGCTAAATGTTCCACCATCAAATCATAATACTTACGATGTCTTGGTGAGTCATCTGCAAAAGTTGTACCATAATAGGTAAGATCGTAAGCAGCTCTTTTGGTGTTTTGCAGATCGATCTGTTCAATCATCTTTTTATGCTCTTTGCGTTGGTTGTAGCGTTTTTTAGTTTGAAAATAACGGTAAAACAGGTACCCCAATGCCATCAGCACAACCACTCCAAGCACGACAAGAGCGATAAAATAGTACAGTGAATACTCCTGTATCTCGACAAGAGGTTTAATATCGTGCAATGGGATATCTATAGTTTGTTGCATATTCTCCATTTATCTACCCTCAAACAATCGTCTTAGTGCTACACTTACATTGCCGTCAGTGTAAACTTTTGTAAAACGAACCTGCTGTTTTTTAAACGCTTCGTAGAGCTTGCTGTCGTGTGCATGCACTTTTGCAGCATATAATTTGACACTGTTTGTATTAAAATCTCCCTCTAAAACCGCTCCACTCTCAGGATCAACCAGTGAGGCAAACCCCATAACAGGTGGTTCTTCCTCTAAACGATCACGCACAATAATAGCAAGCACCTCATGTTTTTTCGCCAAAAGTTTAAAGTCCGGTATCTCAAAAAAATCACCCACAACGATGATGAGTGACTTACGTTTGAGTCGCTTGTAAAGAGTCTGTGCAAGATTGTTGTAGTCCGCTTTTTGATGCAAAGGATCAAAATCCAGGATCGATGCCACAGACCTCTCTACACTATGGAGATGTTTACTTGGCTTGAGATGCTCCTGCATCGTGTCTGTAAAGGTATATGTGCTTAAAAGATCCCCATTTTTAATCACCGAAAAACTCAGCTGTGCCACAACTTCGGCAATCACCTCTTGTTTGAACTTTTTACTTCCAAAATAGATGCTTCCATTGAGCATCGAGGCGATCACAACATTAAGCTCTCGCTCCTCGCGAAATATCTTGATGTAAGGTTTACCCATCTTGGCTGTGATGTTCCAGTCAATATGGCGGATATCATCACCGGGCATATACTCACGAAGCTCGATAAAGTCATACCCCTCCCCTTGAAATATCGAAGGGTTGTTACCAACCATCTCACTAAAAACCTGACGGCGTGCCTTGACTAAGATCTTTTGCAGTTTTGACAAAGCCTCATCCTTATGGAATCGCTACAGCTTCTAGCACTTTTTGGATAATTGCATCGGTTGTGATACCCTCAGCCTCCGCTTCATAGGTTAAAACGATACGGTGACACATCAGCTCTTTGATGATGTACGCTACATCTACAGGGGAGACAAAATCTTTACCTCTCATAAATGCCATCGCCTTAACCGCTTTAAACATATCGATACTCACACGAGGAGAAGCACCAAACTGGATATAATCTTTGATATCCTCTAGTCCATACGCTTCAGGTTCACGCGTTGCAGCGATGAGTTCAATCATATACTTCTCAACTTCAGCGTCCACATGCACCTCTTTGATCGCCTGCTTAATCGCTTCTATATCCTCTTTGTTCAAAACAGGCTGTATCTCCTCGAAATCATCGCTTGACATTCTCTTAGCAATCTCAAGCTCCTCCTCTTTTGTGTTGTACCCTACTACAAGTTTGAGCATAAACCTATCAAGTTGTGCTTCAGGAAGTTGATACACACCCTCTTGCTCCACAGGGTTTTGTGTTGCCATTACAAAAAATGGAAGATCTATTTTAAACGAAGTATCACCGATGGTGACTTGCTTCTCTTGCATCACCTCTAAGAGTGCAGATTGCACTTTTGCCGGTGCACGGTTGATCTCATCAGCAAGTAAAAGATTGGTAAAAATAGGACCTTTTTTGATCTTAAACTGATTGTTTTGCGGATCATAGATCTCAGCACCCAAGATATCAGAAGGTAAAAGGTCAGGGGTAAACTGTACCCGTTTAAAATCAAGACCCAAAGCTTTGGAAAGTGCGTTAACCGTAGTTGTCTTAGCAAGCCCCGGCACACCCTCTATCAAGATATGCCCCTCACACAAAAGGGCAATCAAAAGTGAGTCGATCATCTTCTGCTGACCAACAACAACCTTTGCAACCTCTTTTTTTACAGCTTCAATCTTCTCAATCATACTTACAACCTCATCGTATTAAAGTGTTGCAAGTATATTCCTTTGGAGTAAATAGTTTTTAAATATCGAGATTTAACACTTTTGCAAGTCCATCTTGTTGGATCTTTTGATCAAACTTTCTTACAAGGTCTTGCATCGCTACATTGTAGCCTTGTGTTGACTGCCCTACGAGGTTTAGCACATTGGATGCTACTACCACACCTTTGTAGTTTTTTGTTTTGATATGCACCTCAGCACGAGCGAGGGTAAATCCATACGCTTTTGCTTTGCTTACCGATGTGCTGACATGAACTGTATAGTGCATTTTGTTAGGAAGGTTACGGATACGAAACCCTTGTTGTGTGATCGCTTTAGCTAACGGTGCGTCCATATTATCAATGTTGGAGCGAACCAAAAAAGTGATGTTATTTTTGTAGTAGCTGTATTTTTCATTGACATATTTTACTTTTTCAAGGTATCTATTTGCATCAAACGAACTCTCAAGCTCTTGCATAATCAGCAGTGTTCTAGGAAGGTTTTGTAGTTTTTGGCGCGCTTTTTTGTAAAAAATATAGTGACTCAGTGCATCATCACTGCGAAGATCTTGCTCCATAGCTCTGTATATCTGCATCGTTTGTTCAAGCTCTTGCTTGAGGCTTTGCAACAACCTTTGTTTGTTTGATTCTATCAAAACGGCATAACGTTTAAACCCAAGTTGCTTTGCCTGAACAACCTGATAGTTGCCGATACGAATCTTTTGTACCTCTGAGGTGACATCGGATCTATACTCAGCGTTATTCTCCTCAACGCGCCCCTCTTTCACCACTGTTTTGGCATTGTAAGTGGACTCTATTGAGACACTCAGTGTCGATGCAAGATAATTTAGCGCATTGGTGATCGCCTCTTGCTTATCTTTACCTTCACCTAATGCATACAGCGTTGTTGCAGTACTTTGTGGTGGATTGGTGTACCAACTTGGAAGCTCTTTTTTCGGCTCAAGCATAACATCTTTGGAAGCACCGCCACACCCTGTTAAAAAGCTTACAACTAATGCTAAAATAAACCCTCTATACCGTTTTTTCATCTGTTTATCTGCTCCATCGATTTTTCCCTTTTAGCTATAAGCCTATCTATGCGAAGCACAGCTGCGTTAATCTGCTCAACCGGCTCTACCATCAAATCATCTGCATACCCATAGTACTCTTTTGCCTCTTGATAATTCCCCTGTGCCTCTTTGATAACACCAAGATTATAAAAAGGGACATAACTTTTCTGATTTGTTGCATCGATAAGATCGATCAAAAGTTTCTCTGCTTTTGCAAACCTGTTTTGCTCAATATATTTCAAAGCAACTTCTAAGAGTTTTTCTTGAGTGTCAGTATAATCGATATCCGGATCTTCCAATAGCTCTACATCAAAGTGGCGATAGTGCGGAGTAAGCTTGTAAGTAAAATCATCAGCGATGCCATTTGCAAGTGAATGTGCTGCCATCTCTTTTGAAGGTAAAGCCATTGAATCATCAGAGCAGTGCTTATATGTTGCCCCTTTACTAAGAGTATCTGCAAAGATAATATCACCCTTTTGCACATCTACAATCCTGATCTCTGCCGCAAGCCCTGCCACTCTTTTCATACAACGGACATTATAATACTGCAGAGACTCACACTTTTTATCGGCACACCGTACACGCGACTCGTAAAAATAGCTGTCTTGCAGTGTCGGTTGGCTCACACGACCCGATATAATCGCCTGCGCACCAATGATATTTCCAACCGTCACGGCATCACCTGGATCCACCAAACCACTGTTTTGAAGTTTTTGCTCATTTAAAATTTTATTAAAATCTTTACGGCTGACAATGGTAAAATATTTTTTATTGTCAAGTCTAAAACCTGCAAGGTTAGCCTCGATCTTATCAGAAAGCCCTACACGATCATTTTCAAAATAGGTGAGTGTAATTTTTTTGGTATCGGCTATTCTGTCAACCGCAGCAGGTTCAAGTGCTCTTATGGCAACTTTTTGTGCACAACCACTCAAAAATATGAGCATCAAAAACACTATACAAACAGCTGTTTTCATATATTAACTCCCTCCCACTAAAGCGTTAATTGTAGTGAAAATTGATTGAATTAGAAATTAATACTTCCTTGTTACAATATTTTTCTCTTTTTTTAAAAAAAACTCTTGACATATCAATACTTTTTGTCTATAATTCCAGCCTCTTAAATAAGAGAAACAAAATGTCTCGTTAGCTCAGCTGGTAGAGCACGTCACTTTTAATGATGTGGCCGAAGGTTCGAATCCTTCACGGGACACCATCTTTTTTGTATTGGCCCCATCGTCTAGCGGTTAGGATCCCAGGTTTTCATCCTGGTTACCGGAGTTCGAGTCTCCGTGGGGTCACCAATATCCACTGAACATTGTTACCGTAGCGTGATTAATTGAGTGAGTACTTAATAGGGATCGTTAAAGTCAATACCTCATCAGGTTTTGGTAATACTCCATCGAGTTCCTTAATAGTTTTAAGTGCAGCATTTGCAAGGATATCAAAATCACTCTGTAGTACTTTTACATTTGATATTGTGGCATCTTTGTTAAGTGTAAATCTTACCTGTACAACACCCTCTATCCCCCTTTTTCTTGCACGCCTTGGGTAGTAAAGGTTCTCCTTTAAGAGTGTTACAATATGTCGCACATGTAATGAAAGATAATCTTTTGAATCTTGTTTTTTTACCGGTGGTGCAATCACTTTCTTATCGCAACCCTTCTGTTGTATCGTATTTTTTGTTAAGTTTATGGGTTTGGTTATATTATTATCTTGCATCACCCTTTTTGGTTGCTGCACTTTTTGAGGCGCTATCTTTTCCCTCTTCATTTTCTTCTTTTGCTTTGTCACTTTTACTTTAGGCTTAGGCTTGGATTTTACAATTTGCTTAGGTTGTGCCGGTACAACCTTTTTTTCTGTTTGAATAGCACTTAAATAAATAGTTGTAGAACAACACTGACAAGGATGCTCTTTTTGAGAGAGTGATTGAGAGATAGTTTTATAGGCAACATAGATACCTGCAAGAAGCGTTACATGTATAACAACAGAAAGAAAAAAAGAGCTCAGGTGTTTATTCATAAAGAAATATTACCTAAACTCTGTTACATAAATGTTAAAAACTAGATGGCGCGTTTAAATTCGGGATATGCCTCAACACCAACTTCATTGACATCAAGACCCTCAACCTGCACTTCATCACTTGCTCTAAATGGTGTGATCTTATTGATGATAAATAGAACAATGTAAGAAACCACAAAAGCAAAAACAGCAACCAAAAGCACACCCTTAAGCTGTGCCATAAACGATACATCTTTGGCAAAAATACCAACAGCGAGTGTCCCCCAGATCCCGTTAACCAAGTGAACAGAAAGCGCACCGACAGGATCATCAAGTTTGAGTCTGTCAAACATCGGAACTGCAAACACTACAAGTGCACCACCAATAGCACCGATTAAGATCGGCGTATAGATATCGTACATATCAGGTCCTGCTGTTATGGCTACAAGCCCACCAAGAGCACCGTTTAAGATCATGGTAATATCAAGAAGTTTGTATCTAAAATACATAATGATCGCTGCGATAATCGCCCCTGCAAGTCCTGCCGTATTAGTATTCATAATTGTCAGTGCAACTGCATCGGCGTTCTCTTTAGAAGAGATACTCCCAACACTTCCACCGTTAAAACCAAACCATCCGATCCAAAGCAACATAGCACCAAGAACAACGAGTGGAATATTTGATGCAGGCACAACCTTGATCTTGCCATCTTGGTATCTTCCCTTACGAGGTCCCATAATCAAAATCGCAGCTAAAAGTGCCCAACCACCGGTTGAGTGGATAACTGTTGAGCCTGCAAGATCGTACATATCGATATCAAGTAGCGTTCCAGCAAGCATATCAGCCCCCCAGCTAACATTGACAACAAGCGGATAGATAATACCGCCCATAAAAACGGTAAAGATCATCAAAGGGATAATCTTCACCCTTTCACTCACACCACCACTCATAATATTGACGGTTTTACCCACAAATGCCATCTGGAACAAAAATGCCGCCCAGATACTCATTGAAGTGTTCTCCCACGATCCAAAAGCGATCGTATAACCAACAAGCAAAAACATCATCGATGCAACTGCATAGATCATTGTGTTGACGGTAAGTACCGAAGAGACGTTTTTTGTACGAACCAGCCCCGCTTCAAGCATCGCAAAACCAGGCACCATGAAGATAATTAGCACCATTGAAAATAGCGCGAAGAAGGTGTCTATTATGTATGAAAAATCAGCTTCTGACATCATTTTTCCCTTTTTTCTGAAGTAAAAATGTGCATTGTATCGAAAAAAAAGAGATTTGCAGAAAGCAAACTGATTAATTTTTAATCACAAAGAGAATTTACACAGCAAGTGCTGTGTAAGTTTTGAAAGGAACAAGCCTCTATATAGCCTCTGTATCCTCTTCACCTGTACGGATTCTGATAATCTTCTCAACATCACTAACGAAGATTTTTCCATCACCGATTTTACCGGTACGAGCTGCTTCGATGATTGTATCTGTTACTTGTTTCACCATATCTTCAGAGACAACCATCTCCATTTTGATCTTTGGTAGAAAATCTACCACATACTCAGCACCGCGATAAAGTTCGCTGTGCCCTTTTTGACGACCGTAACCTTTTACTTCGCTTACCGTCATACCCGTGATGCCGATCTCTGCAAGAGCATCTTTTACATCTTCTAATTTAAATGGTTTAATAACCGCTTCTACTCTTTTCATATCTCAATACTCCGTATTTTTAATTTTAAAATTGTAACCATTTTTATAGTTTTTAGCAACACCTGCTTAGAGGTTCAGTACTCTTTCACCATGTACTGCTTCATCAAGACCCATTTGCTCAGTCTCTTCATCAACTCTACCACCGCCAGTAAGTGCAGCTGCAATATAGTAAACGATAACAGTTCCAACAAGTGTAAAGACACCAACTACTGCAACAGACTCAAGTTGTACCAAGAACTGCCCCATTCTGTCACCTGCAGCTTTCAGTGGTCCATCCCAAAGAAGATCTTGATCGTTGAGTGCTAAAACACCAGTTGCTAGCGCACCCCAAAGACCAGCTAGGAAGTGGATACCAAACGCATCCAAAGAGTCATCATAACCAAGTTTCTTTTTAAGAACTGCAACACCAAAAAATCCTACAACAGAACCAACACCACCAACAATCATTGCACCCGTTACATCAACAAAACCAGCAGCTGGAGTGATCGCAACAAGACCCGCTACAACACCTGAAGCAGCACCAAGAAGTGTCGGCTTTTTAAACACAGCATACTCTAAAAGAACCCATACCAAAGCAGCTACTGCAGTTGCTAAAGTAGTTGTAAGGTAAGCTAAACCAGCGATCTCGTTTGCACCAAATGCAGAACCACCGTTAAATCCATACCATCCAAACCATAAAAGTGCTGCACCAAGAGCTGTAAGCATAACCGACATCGGTTTCATTGCAGTTTTTGGATAACCATCTCTTTTACCAACAAGGTAAGCAAGAACTAAACCAGCAAGACCACCATTCATGTGTACAACAGTACCACCGGCAAAATCTAAAGCACCAGCATCAAAAAGTAGCGCACCATCGCCACCCCATACCATGTGTGTGATTGGTCCGTAAACCACAATCGTCCAGATAAACACAAACACCAACCAAGTTGAGAATTTGATACGCTCAATCACAGAACCAGAAGCGATCGCTACAGTAATAGCAGCAAAAGTACCTTGGAAAACCACAAATACATAAGTTGGATAAGTACCACTTAAATCATTCCAGTTGATACCACTTAAAAAAGCGTTACCAAATCCACCCATAAAACTTTGAAGGCTTCCACCATCACCAAACGCCATAGAATAACCTGCAGCGATCCACGCTACAAAAGCAACAACAAATGCCCCTAAAACCATCGCATAAGTGTTAAGAACATTTTTCGTTCTTGTCATACCTGCATAAAAAAGTGCAAGACCGGCAGGCGTCATAAGTAATACTAATGCGGCAGAGACCATCATCCATGCCGTATCACCTGTATCTAGTTTATCTTCAGCCAAAGCCAAAGTTGGTAAAGCGAGTAGCATCGCAAGTAACCATTTCTTCATGTTTATCCTTTTTTTGATTAATCTTCGGACACAATTAATCTTCGGACACAATTATAAAATAAATAAATAATTGATTCTACATTTTATTGATTAATTTTTAATCAATTGCCATTTTTTATCCCCTTTTACAAATTCTCTTTAATTTCTCTAAATTTAAACATAATCTTAAGAGTTATTAGGGTAACATATATCAAAATTTTATCTCTTGGGATGTGTGAATGAGTGATTTGCCAAATAATGAAAATGTTCAATCTATTAATATAGAAAAGAGCTTACAAAACAGCTATCTTGATTATTCGATGAGCGTTATTGTTGGTCGTGCTTTACCGGATGTGCGTGATGGACTCAAACCGGTTCATAGAAGAATCCTTTATGCGATGGACAAACTAAGTCTCTCAGCAGGTTCAAAGTTCAAAAAATCTGCGCGTATCGTCGGGGACGTGATAGGTCAGTACCACCCACATGGTGATACAGCTGTTTATGACGCTCTTGTGCGTATGGCGCAGGACTTCTCTATGAGAATGGAGCTCGTAGATGGTCAAGGAAACTTCGGATCGATCGACGGTGACTCTGCTGCGGCGATGCGTTATACAGAAGCGCGTATGACAAAGTATGCGGGAGAGTTGCTTAAAGATCTTGAGAAAAATACGGTCAATATGATCGACAACTACGACGCTACCACAAAAGAGCCAGATGTTCTTCCAACGCGCGTACCAAACTTGCTTATCAACGGTTCAAGCGGTATTGCTGTGGGTATGGCAACCAACATCCCACCACACAACCCTGTCGAAGTGATGCAAGGGCTTAAGGCACTTTTGCAAAATCCTGAGATTACTACCAGTGAACTTATGGAACATATCCCAGCACCTGACTTTCCAACAGGTGCTATTATCTACGGTAAAAAAGGGATCGTTGAAGCTTACGAGAGTGGTCGTGGGCGTATCCGTATCCGTGCAAAAACACACATAGAACAAAAAGGGAAAAAAGAGATGATCATCATCGATGAGCTCCCTTACCAAGTCAACAAAGCACGTCTTATCGAAAGTGTCGCTTCCCTCGTTAAAGACAAGGTGATCGAGGGGATCTCAGAGATTCGAGATGAGTCTGACCGTGACGGTATGCGCATCGTGATTGAGCTGAAAAAAGATGCGATGAATGAGATCGTGCTTAATAATCTATTTAAACACACCGCGATGCAGACAACTTTTGGTATCATCATGCTCTCTATTCTGAACCAAGAGCCACGCATCTTTGGTCTTAAAGAGATACTCAAGCAGTTTATCAACCACCGCAAAACAATCATCATCCGCCGCACCATCTTTGATCTTGAAAAAGCAAAAGCGCGTGCACACATCTTAGAGGGTCTTAAAAAAGCGATCGATATCATCGATGATGTTATCCGCGTGATTCGCGCTTCAAAAACAGAAGAGGCAGCTAAAGAGAACCTTGTCAGTGAGTTTGGTTTTAGTGAGGTCCAAGCGGCAAGCATTGTGGCTATGCGTCTTGGAAAACTTACAGGTCTTGAGATTGAGAAGATTGAAAATGAACTTGCAGAGCTTATCAAGCAGATTGAGTTCTTAGAGTCAATCCTCAAAAGCGAAGAGGTGCTACACGGCATCATCGCCGATGAGTTTGATGAAGTGATCGAGACATACAAAACAGCTCGTAAAACAGATGTGGAGGATGATTATGACGATATCGACATCGAAGATCTCATACCAAATGAGCCGATGGTTGTCACCATTACCCACAGAGGCTATATCAAGCGCGTACCTTTAGCAAACTACGAAAAACAAAAACGGGGCGGTAAGGGTAAAACTGCCGTTACAACGTATGAAGATGACTTTATAGAGAGTTTCTTTACATGTAACACCCACGACACCCTGCTGTTTGTAACAGATCGGGGTCAACTGCACTGGCTCAAAGTTTACCGCATCCCTGAGGGTAGCAGAACGGCTAAAGGTAAAGCGGTTGTAAACCTCATCAATCTTATGCCAGGTGAGCGCATCCAGTCTATCATCCCGACAACCGACTTTAGCGAAGAGAAATCACTTGTATTTTTCACTAAAAATGGCGTTGTAAAAAGGACGAACCTTAGTGAATTTAGCAACATCAGAAGCAACGGTGTGCGTGCAATTGTACTCGATGATGGGGATGAGCTTATCACTGCAAAAATCGCCAATCAAGATGTCAAATATCTCTTTATCGTCACCAAACTTGCGCAATGTATCAAGTTTGAGATCGAAAAAACCCGTGAGCAGGGTAGAAGTACCCGAGGTGTTCGCGGTATCAAGTTCAAACACGAAGGCGATGAAGTGGTCGATGCGAATATCATCAAAAGTGATAAGCAAGAGATCCTTGTCGTCTCAGAAAAAGGGATCGGTAAACGTACAGATGCTGGAGAGTATCGCTTAACCAACCGTGGTGGCAGTGGTGTGATCGCGATGAAAATGACAGCAAAAACCGGTAAACATATTGTGGGTTGTTTGATCGTAGATGAGTCTATGGATATGATGGCACTGACAAAAGCGGGTAAAATGATCCGTGTTGATATGCAAACTATCTCTAAATCAAGCCGTAACACTTCAGGTGTATATATCGTTAAAGGGGATGATGTAGCGAGCATTTCACGTTGTCCTAAAGAGGAAAAAGAGGAGGATGAAGGGCAAACAGCTAAAGGGGCATTAAACCTGGAATAATCTTTGCTTAGTCATCTTCAATAACTCTTGAGAGGCTTTATCTCTCTTTATATAAGGAATTTTCTATGAGATACGTTTTAGTATTGCTAGCATTGTTCAATATCGGTATTTGTGCTGCTGATGAAGATGCAATAAAACCACAACACCCAAAAGCCACTACAACTTCAAGTACAGCTTCTGCAAAAGGTAGTGCAGCTGAAGATGTTTTGAAAAAAGACAAAAAGATGGTTATCAGTGTTGTGGGTCAGGGTGTCGCACCGATGAATACCACTTCACCAGCCCAAGCTTATGCACTAGCAAAACGTGCCGCTGTTGCAGATGCTTACAGACTCATAGCTGAAAAAGTCAAAGGTGTGCGTGTTGATGGACAAGACCTTATCAAAAATATGATGGTTAAACGCTCCACTATAAGAACATCTGTGCAGGCAATGGTAAGAAACGCCAACATTGTTGAAACTAACTTCAAAGAGGGATTATGCGAAGTGGAGATGGAGATCGTTCTTTCTTACGCTCAATTTGCACGGTAGTTTTTCTCTTTGCTTCACTTGCACTTGATGCAAGTGAGTACCTTATCTCTTACAGATATGTCGTTAAAGATGCGACCCTTTTTAATGAAAACTTACAAATATCCCCCGCCATGCAATCGTGTCAGGGAACACCTCAAACGAGCATGATTTTAGATAGGGACAATACCGCTGATTTGCGCAGTCTCATCAAAATAAACCGTGAAAAGTTTCTCAATTATCTGCATAAACTCGGCTTATACGTCACACATGATGCATACACAACCAATATGCAACAACACGCTACAACAACTATGACCCTTAAAACCACTTGTTTTCAAGTCGATTTTAATGATAATTTTGTTAAAATCGCGCCAATAAAATAGAGGGAAAAAGAAGCCTATATGAAAATAGCGATTGTTGAAGATGATATCAATATGCGTAAATCACTCGAGATCGCTATGGGTGATTATAAAGAGTTTGAGATCAAAACCTTTAAAAACGCCCGTGATGCTCTAAAAAGCCTTGATGATAGTTTTGAGCTTGTTATTACAGATATCAATATGCCCGGTATGGATGGGATTGAGTTTGTCAAAGAGTTAGATGGCAAATATGAAGTGATCATCATGACCGGCAATGCTACCCTTTCACGCGCAATTGAGTCGATCCAACTCGGTGTCAAAGATTTTTTGCTTAAACCTTTTGAGATCGATACTCTTGTCGCGGCAATTCAGCGAGAAGCTAAAGTTCAAAAAGTTAAAAAAAGTGTCCGCAAAAAAATAAAAAGCTCCAAGAGTGGTTTTCTTGGAAGCTCCGAAGCGCTAAAAAAAGTACTATCCCTCGCAGATAAAGCGTGCAAAACAGATGCAAATATGCTACTACTGGGTGAGAGTGGTGTCGGTAAGGAGGTGTTTGCCTCTTATATCCACAAAAACTCCCCCCGTGCAAAAAAACCTTTTGTCGCTATCAACATGGCAGCAATTCCCGACAACCTGATCGAGAGTGAGCTCTTTGGTTTTGAAAAAGGGGCTTTTACCGATGCGACTGAAGCCAAAGCGGGTCAGTTTGAGCTTGCAAACGGCGGAACGCTTTTTTTAGATGAGATTGGGGAGATGCCTTACGGTGTTCAAGCCAAACTGTTGCGTGCCCTACAGGAAAAAGAGGTACGCAGACTCGGCTCATCCAAGTCGATTAAGATCGATGTACGCATCGTAGCAGCAACCAATGCCAACCTTGGAGCAAAGATCAAAAACGGTGAATTTAGAGAGGATCTTTATTATAGACTCAACACCATCCCTTTGCATATCCCGCCATTAAGGGAGCGCAAAGATGAGATACTCTCCATCGCTGAAGCGGTGTGTAAGCAAAACTGTAAAAAGTATGGTTTTGAGAACAAAACTTTCTCACAAGAGGCAAAAGAGGAGCTTTTGTCTTACAACTGGCCGGGAAATATTCGCGAGCTTATCTCAGTTGTTGAACGCTCGGTAATACTGAGTGAAGATAGTAAAATTCTAAAAGAGGAACTTTTTTTAGAGTCGAGAAAATAGGAGTGAAAATGAAGAGATACAATGTAGCAGTCGTAGGTGCTAACGGTGCTGTTGGCGAAGAGGTTTTAAGAGTTTTAAGTGAGATCGATTTCCCTTTGGCAAAACTTGTCCCGTTAGCAAGCAGCAGAAGTGCAGGAAAAACGGTTGAATACAATGATGAACAGTTGACTATAAAAGAGCTTACACATACTGTTTTTGATGAAGAGGATGTAGAGATTGCGATCTTTAGTGCAGGTGGAGGTGTCAGTGCCGAGTTTGCACCATCAGCAGTCAAATCCGGTGCTGTAGTAATCGATAACACTTCACACTTTAGAATGGATCCGGATGTGCCACTTGTTGTGCCAGAAGTAAATCCTGAAGATATCGCTTTGTGGGAGAAAACAGGGATCATCGCTAACCCTAACTGCTCAACAATCCAGATGGTACAAGCGCTCAAACCTCTTGATGAAGTATTTGATTTGGTGCGTGTTGATGTTGCGACATATCAAGCAACAAGCGGAGCCGGAAAGTCTGCCATGGAGGAGCTCGTTCATCAGATGCAGGCATTTTTTGCTTTTAAACTCGATGAGGCTGAAGTCAAAGCGTTTAACCAACAGATTGCACTCAATGTGATCCCACAAATCGACAAGTTTCAAGACAACGGCTTTACCAAAGAGGAGCTGAAGATGGTCAATGAGACCACCAAGATTATGCACAAAGAGATAGCGCTGAGTGCTACATGTGTGCGTGTACCGGTACTTCGTGGACACTCTGAGGCTGTAACACTTACATTTGACTCAGAAGTGAATGCACAAGAGGCAAAAGAGATCCTAAGCAAAGCACCAAACATCGTTGTGGTTGATGACCCATCACAAGAGCTTTATCCTATGCCAAAAGATTGTGTCGATACCAACGAAACTTATGTTGGAAGAATCAGAGAGGATCTTTTTGCAAACAATATGCTTCATCTGTTCATCGTTGCAGATAATCTACGCGTAGGAGCAGCAACCAATGCTGTGCGAATTGCACAAAAATTTGTTCAGATGCAAGGGGAATAAAATGTTAGAAAAAGTTTTTGAAAACGGACTGTGGGGATCACGTTTTATTATCATCCTTGCTGTTGTCTTTGGGCTTTTGGGTGCTATAGTTTTATTTGCTGTTGCTTCATTTGATATTTACGACACACTCAAACTTGTCATCAACACCTACAGCAACCATGAACATCCTGAACACTTTCATGAGCTTGTTATTGGCGGTATTATTGGTGCGGTTGATTTTTACCTCATTGGTATTGTGATGCTACTCTTCTCATTTGGTCTTTATGAGCTTTTTATCTCCGATATCGACGTTGCAAGAGAGGATGAGGAGCGAGAGAACAAAATACTCTCTATCCATTCACTTGACCAGCTCAAAGACAAAATATCTAAAGTGATTGTGATGGTACTTGTTGTAAACTTTTTTCAAAAAGTTGGGCTTGCTAGTTACACAGCACCTCTAGAATTACTTTACATGGCACTTTCAATCACCGCTGTTGCTGTTGGTTTATACTTTTTAAGTAAAGTTGGACATTAGAATCTCTTAGAGGAAAATAGATGAGTAAAATATTTGTAGATGCATGTTTTGGTAAAGAGACACCATACACACCTGTATGGATGATGCGCCAAGCCGGAAGATATCTTCCTGAATATATGGCAGTAAGAAAAAAAGCGGGAAATTTCCTTAACCTTTGTCATACCCCTGAGATGGCGTGTGAAGTAACGCTGCAGCCTGTCGATATCTTAGATGTTGATGCAGCGATCCTTTTTAGCGATATCTTGGTAATTCCAGATGAGATGGGGATGGATCTCTCTTTTGTTAAAGGGGAAGGTCCGAAATTTTCTGATCCTATCAAAAATGAAGCAGATCTTGACCGCCTCATTGGTGGCGAGGAAGCGGCAAGCAAACTCACTTATGTGTATGAGACGATCACACTTATCAAACAAAAGCTTGCAGATGACAAAGCGCTCATCGGCTTCACCGGAGCTCCTTGGACACTTGCAACGTACATGATTGAGGGGCAAGGGACAAAAACATACAATATTTGTAAAAAGATGATGTACTCAAATCCAGACTTGCTTCACAAGATCTTAAGAAAAGTAACTGATGTTGTAAAAATCTACATGGAAAAACAGATCGAAGCAGGCGTTGATGTTGTGCAGATCTTTGACAGCTGGGCAGCAGCGATTGAACCGGGAAAATATGATGAGTTCTCTTGGCAGTATATGGTAGAGATTGCAGAGCATCTCAAAGCGAAATACCCTCATATCCCTGTTATCCTTTTTCCTAAAGGGATCCCTGCATTTTTAGACAAAGTATATGGTAACTTTGATGTTTTTGGTGTGGACTGGTCAACACCTATGGCGTTTGCCAAAGAGCGCTTAGGAGCGAAGTATGTGCTTCAAGGAAATATGGAACCATGCCGTCTGTATTCTAAAGAAGCAACAACCAAATGTGTTGAAGCGATCCAAGAGACGATGCAAGGCAAACGCCATATCTTCAACCTTGGTCATGGCATCTTACCCGATGTGCCAGTTGCAAACGCCAAACACTTCATCGATGAGTGCCACAGAGTCAGTGGAAAAAAATAAGATCATCTTCGGTCCCGTCAACTCCCGCCGTTTCGGTGTGAGTTTGGGGGTTGATCTCTCCCCCTCTTTAAAACAGTGCAATTTTGACTGCCTTTATTGCGAGCTTGCCCCCGCTGCAACTGTTGCGAAACAATCACAAACGATTGAAGTTGCCACTATCATTAAAGCACTCCAAGAGCACTTAAATGGCAACATCGATGTTATCACTCTTACCGCCAATGGTGAGCCGACACTCTATCCACACCTCAGTGAGCTTATTGATGCCATCAGCACTATCAAAGGAAAGACGCAAACACTCATCCTCACTAACAGTGCAGCACTGAGTGATCCCAATGTTTACCGTGCTCTTTTAAAGCTCGATCAGGTCAAACTCTCACTCGATGCAGTAAGTCCAGATATCTTTAAAAAGATAGACCGACCGCATAAAGAGATAGATGTAGAGAAACTAGTAAACTATGTCATACAATTTTCCAAAGAATACCAAGGAAAACTTTTCATCGAAATACTCTTTGTCGATGGACTCAACAACACCAAAGAGGAGATAGCAAAACTCAACGATGTATTGCTACATGTAATACCAAAGCGCATCGATCTAGGAACGATTGACAGACCCCCTGCATATCCTGTTACAGGGATCAGCTACAAAGAGTTACACGAGATTGCGATGCTCTTTGATACAAGCTTGCCGATCCATATCGCTTCACGCGTGCATGCCGAAGCACACCACAACAGTTATAGTGAAGAAGAGATTATCAATACACTCGATAAGCGTCCACTTACAAAAGAAGATATCGATCTACTTTTTGATACAAACAGCAAGGCAAAACTACAAAAACTACTTGAAGATGGTACTATTACATCTAAAAAAAGCGCTTCTTTGGTTTTTTATCTTCCTGCTTCCAATCAAAAAAGAAAACGCAGTCAATAAGTAAGAGGGATTAATGATTTATGGATTTAGTAGCACGCATAGAAGATATTATAGAGATAAACGGCTCAGACTTTGAACTCTCTAAACTTTTTAAACAATATATCAAAGAGTACAAAGACTCACTCGGGACAATTTTTGAGCAAAACCAGGGTAAAGATTTTTTAGTCAAACACACCAAAAAACTCGATAGCATCATCGATCTGATGTACAAAACAGTTTTGCGCCGCACCTTTGGCAACTACCTGCCGATGCGCAACAATATCCCCATAACCATAGCTGCCCTTGGAAGTTACGGCAGAGAACAGTTGTGTGTCCATAGCGATATCGATCTACTCATCGTTTATGAAGATGTGCACGGCTACAACTCGGAGCTTATCATCGAAAAGCTTTTTTACCTTGCTCTTGATGCGGGACTCAAACTTGGACACCGTGTACATGAGGTGAGCGATCTTTACAAAGCGGCAAACGAAGATATCACCATAAGAACAGCTTTAATGGAAACGCGTTTTATTACCGGCTCTAACTTTACATGGCATGCTACCCAAAGGGAGTTGCAAAAAATTCGCCTACACAATCCAAAAAACTTCATCTTGGCTAAGATCGAAGAGGCACAACTTAGAAGAAAAAAATACCCTATCAGTATGGAGCCAAACATCAAAGAGGGGGTTGGTTCACTGCGTGACGCACAGCTTATTTACTGGGTTGCCAAAACAATCTACGGGGTTAGTAACACCAAAGAGCTATCCGATACAGTGTTTAGCGAAGAGGAGTATCGGGAGTTTAGAATCGCACTTGAGTTGCTGTTTCGTGTACGCAGTGCCCTGCATCTTATCACCAACAAACAAGAGGATACCCTCAGACTTGAGCACATCCCCCAAGTGACCAAAATGCTCGGCTTTACAAACCAAAAAAAGCTTGCAAGCAAAGTACTTGAAGCGGGCTGGAGAATCAACAACTTCACACAGATATTTGTAAAAAAAATGGTACGTCTTTACCTTTATGAAGAGTCAAATATCGCAAAATTTAAACACGCAAGGATGCAAAGGGGGATATACCTTGATGGTGAGCGTCTTTATGCTTCATACAATCTCAAACCGATGGAGATTAACAAACTTTTAGATCTGCTTATCTCTTTAGATGACAAAGATTACAGATATGATGCCGGTTTTTTAAACCTTTTTACCTACTGCCACATAGCACATCCGCTCAAAAAATCGACCTATACACGCATAAAAAAATTATTACAAAAAGAGCATATTTACTCTTTTTTGAAACTTTTTTACGATGCAGGAATACTCCAAGATCTTTTTCCAAATTTTAAAAAAGTGATGCATCTGCCACAGTTTGACGGCTATCATCACTACCCTGTCGATATCCACTCAATCAAATGTATTGAAGCCTTGGAAAATATTCAAGAGCCGTTTATCAAAGAGCTTTACGACTCACTGAGTGATGATACAAAACTGCTTTTAAAAGTGGTGGTTTTTTTCCATGACAGTGGCAAGGGGCGTAAGCAAGATCATAGTGAAGTGGGGGCAAAACTCATAGTACAATTTGCCAAATATATGCAGTTTTCAGACGATATAACAAAGCGTGCCGTCACACTTGTCAAACACCATGTTTTAATGAGTTCGGTTGCATTTAAAGAGAATATCCATAACGAAAAAACCCTCTACAAATTTATGTCCAAAGTGGAAGATGAACAAAACCTCAAACTTCTCTACATCCTGACCTATGCAGATATCAACGGGGTTGACGGTATAGGTGGCAGCACTTATACAACCTTTAGCTCCAAACTCTTAAGGGAGCTCTACACAAGTGCACTAGAAGTTGCACAAAATACTGAGCGCATCACCGATGCAAAAAAACGGCTTATTATCGAGAAAAGGGTGCGAAATCTTGAAGAGTTCAAGGCACTGCCAAAACTGTTGCAAAACAAAATCTTTACTATCGTGTCTAATCTCTTTTTCTTTAAACACACCCCAAAAGATATTGTCGGCATTGCCCAAATTGCAAGAGATACCAAAGAGTACCGTTTTCGCACCTCCAATGCCAACTCTCTAACCATTGAGATCTTTCGTCGCATCCCTTTAAATGTAGGATATCTGCTCTCCAACCTCTCACACCTTGATGTTGGTTCGATGGAGATCTTTACCCTTTTTGATGAGCTGAAATATTTTAAAATAGAGTTCACACAAAGTGTCGATGCAAATCTCCTTATCCAAATCGAAGAGATGGTTGAACAAGCGTTTGATATGTCCAAAGAGGTCACATTGCGTGCTGTAGAGATTAAAAAAGAGGATATCACCATCGATTGTGAGCACTCTTTGGCTCATGCCCAGATCAATATCCAGACAAAAAACCAAAGGGGTCTGCTTGCTTTTGTGATGCAAAAATTTGAAGAGCTTTCAATCAACATCGTCAGCGCAAAGATCCACTCAAGCAAATTTAAAGTGCGTGACAGCTTTTTAATGGAAAAACAAAACAATATATGTGATAATATTGGCAAAGTTTATAATTTTTTAACAACAACTAGCTAAAGAAAGGTATTTTATGTGCGGAATTGTTGGCTATATCGGGGGGAAAAACACCAAAGAGATACTCCTTAATGGTTTAAAAGAGTTAGAGTATCGTGGGTATGACTCTGCAGGTATAGCGATACTAAGCGAAGGAAGTTTCAACAGCTTTAAAGCGGTTGGCAAGCTTGTAAACTTAGAGGAAAAAATAAAAGATTTCACTACAGAGAAGTTTGCCGTAGGGATTGGTCACACACGCTGGGCAACCCACGGCAAACCGACAGAGCTTAATGCGCATCCCCATTTGGGTGAATCCTCCTATGTGGTTCACAACGGCATCATCGAAAACTACGCCGCACTCAAAAAAGAGTTGGTAGATGAGGGAGTTACCTTTTTAAGCCAGACAGATACCGAAGTGATCGTGCACCTTTTTGAGAAAAACCTCAAATCTGCTACCGATGTATTTGCGGCATTTCGCCAAACCATTACACAACTAGAGGGTGCTTATGCGATCTTGCTTGCAACCAAATCAAAACCCGATACCATCTTTTTTGCCAAACAGGGCTCACCCCTACTTGTTGGGATCAATGCAGAAGATGAAAAATATTTCGCCTCATCCGACACACCACTTATTGGGCAGTGTGAGAGTGTAAACTACTTTGAAGATGGTGATTTTGGCTATGTCACACCAAGTGAGATAGTGATCTATGGTACTAACGGTAAGCAAAAGCAACCTCACTTGAGTAAACTTGCCACCAACAAACTCTCAGCTCAAAAAGATGGGTACCGCTTCTTTATGGAAAAAGAGATCTATGAGCAAAGCGATGTGATTACTGACACCCTCTTAGGACGCCTCAGTGAAGATGCAGTGGTGTTTGAAGAGCTGAGTGATGATCTTTTTGATGGAGTTAATGAGATCAAACTGTGTGCATGTGGTACAAGTTACCATGCAGCACTTAGCGCGTCGTATCTTTTTGAGCGCTACAGCAAAGTGCGGTGCTGTGTTGAGATTGCGAGTGAGTTTCGTTACCGCGAGCCTATCATGAACAAAGACACTCTTTTTATCGTGATCTCGCAAAGTGGTGAGACAGCCGACACACTAGAGACGCTCAAGATGGCAAAAAATGCAGGACTTAAAACACTTGCGATCTGTAATGTTGACAACTCTTCAATGGTTCGTCTTGCCGATGCCACCATCCTCACACGCGCAGGGGTTGAAAAAGGTGTAGCATCAACCAAAGCGTTTGCCACACAGGTGACAATCTTTTGGATGCTATCATTACATGTAGCAAAACTACGTAACACACTTAAGCCACAAGAGATTACCAAACAAATAGAACTTATCCGCCAAATCCCTGCTTCGGTCAAGGTGGATGATGCGATGCATGAGCGTATTAAAAGACTGTCAAAGCGTTATCTGCATGGTCATGGTTTTTTCTTTATAGGGCGCGATATCTTTTTTCCATTGGCACTTGAGGGAGCCTTAAAGTTAAAAGAGATATCATACTTGCATGCCGAGGGCTATCCTAGTGGAGAGATGAAACACGGTCCTATCGCTTTAGCCGATCCAGAGCTTTTTACCATAGCACTTTTACCACAAAACCTGCTTTATGAGAAATCAAAAAGTAATGTAGAGGAGCTTAGTGCTAGAGACTCGACCATCTGTGCAATCAGCCCGCTTGCATTTGAGAAAGCGGATGATTTTATCCAAACAAAAGGGTATGATCACTACATGTTAGAGTTTTTTGAGATGATGGTTGTGGTACAACTGCTCTCTCTTGAGGTCTCAATCAGACTTGGTAATGATGTCGATATGCCGAGAAACTTGGCAAAAAGTGTAACAGTGGAGTAGTAAACAGAGGGTGTGTCAAAAATGTGACAAATGAGCAACGCAGTTTATGCGTTGCTATGTTTATTTTTAGTTAGTGGCAACCACATCCGCCGCCACTAGAGTGTGGTGCTGCCGCTGCACCGCCGCCGGTTGAGCATGCACTCACACCTGGAGGCGTTGTTGGTTGCACAGCAGCATTATCAACACCACCACTTGCATTGATCTCATCAATAAAGTTCCAAATAGCCTCAGTTGCTTGCATGTAACGTTTGGCACTCTCACTCTCAGGTGCAACGAAACTCACCGGTTTACCTTCATCACCACCGGTTCTAATTGCCGGCTCAATTGGGATCTCAGCAATGATCTGTGTATCGAACTCTTTAGCCATCGGCTCAGATGTACCTTTACCAAAGATATCATACTCTACACCTGTATCTGGAGCGATAAAACCACTCATATTCTCCACTACACCCGCGATTGGGATATGCAGTTTTTTAAACATATCGAGTGAACGGCGAGAGTCATCCAAAGAGACACTTTGTGGTGTTGTTACTGTAAGACCGGCTGTCACAGGAACACTTTGTGCCAATGTAAGCTGTGCATCACCCGTTCCCGGTGGCATATCGATAACTAAAACATCAAGTTCAGACCATAAAATATCACGTAAGAACTGCTCGATCGCTTTCATGATCATAGCCCCTCTCCAGATAAGCGACTGCCCCTCTTCCATAAGTGAGCCCATAGACATCATCTCAACGCCGTACGCTTTGATAGGAAGTACTTTGTTACCGTTTACTTCAGGTTTTACATCAGCAACACCGAGCATACGAGGGATGTTTGGTCCATAGATATCCGCATCTAAAAGTCCAACTTTTTTACCCATCTTCGCAAGGCTGATAGCGATATTTACCGATGTTGTTGACTTACCGACACCACCTTTACCACTACTTACCATTAAAAAGTTTTTTACTTGTGGCGCAATGTTTTTACCGTGAGAAGAGGACTCTCTTGGCATCACAGGTGCTTTGATGTTTACATTTATATTTGAAGCTCCTGCACGTTTTAGTTCTGTTGTTGCCTCATCGGTGATTTGCTGTGCAACTTCCGGTGCAGATGAAGTGATATCTACCGTAACACTTACATCACTGCCATTAATCTGTATATCTTTTACAAAACCAAAAGTTACGATATCTTTGGTAAAACCAGGGTACATAACCTTTGAAAGTGCAGATTTTACAATCTCTTCAGTCATTTAAAAATCCTTTCATTAAAATAAGAGTAATTTTATCCTATTTCTATTTGAGGGAATTATAGCACCGAATATTTAACGATTTCTTAATGTTTTTAGGAAGTTTTAAGGGGTAATATTACACAATTTCACTCTACAACTTTGGGGTCATAGCTCAGCTGGGAGAGCGATACGCTGGCAGCGTATAGGTCAGGGGTTCGATCCCCCTTGACTCCACCAACTACTTTTTAATGTGCCTCTGCTAGTTTAGCTTCTTCGGCGATCGCCGCTATCGCGTCTGGGTTATCCATAATATCCTGTGTGATTTTATAAGAACAAAATTTCGGTCCACACATAGAACAAAACTCCGCTTCTTTGAAGACATCTTGTGGGAGGGTTTCGTCGTGGTATTCTCGTGCGCGCTCACTATCAAGTGCTAGTTCAAACTGTTTCTCCCAGTCAAATGTGTATCTTGCATCACTCATCGCATCATCAATATCTCTAGCCCCTTTACGCCCGCGAGCGATATCTGCAGCGTGTGCAGCGATCTTGTAAGCGATAATACCCTCACGCACATCCTCAGCATTTGGCAACCCTAAATGCTCTTTTGGTGTCACATAACAAAGCATACTTGCTCCATGCCATCCACCAACAGCCGCACCGATCGCTGAGGAGATATGATCATACCCTGCAGCAATGTCGGTAACAAGTGGTCCAAGGATGTAAAAAGGCGCCTCATGACAAAGTTCACGCTGGATCTTCATGTTACGCTCAATCTGATTCAGTGGTACATGTCCAGGACCTTCAATCATCACCTGTACATCTTTCTCCCAAGCACGAAGTGTCAGCTCACCAAGCACTTTAAGCTCACCAAGTTGCGCATCATCACTCGCATCTGCCAAACAACCAGGACGCAGTGAGTCACCAAGCGAGAGTGAAACATCATACTTGCGACAAATATCCAAGATATCATCAAATACCGTATAAAAAGGGTTTTCTCTATGGTAGTGCATCATCCAAGCAGCCATAAGTGAACCACCACGACTAACAATCCCCATCTTTCTTTTTGCCACTTTTGGCATTGTCTCAAGTAAAAAACCAGCATGGATTGTAAAGTAAGAAACTCCCTGCTTCGCCTGACGCTCTAAAACCTCAAGCATCACATCGATCGTCAAATCTTCGATCTTATTGTTAACATCGTGCAGTATCTGATAAATAGGCACTGTTCCTATAGGGATCTTTGAGTTTGCGATCACCGCTTTTCTAATCTCGTCAAGATCTCCACCGGTACTTAGATCCATCGCAGTATCAGCTTTATAGTGTTGTGAAACTTGCACTTTTTCTATCTCACCTTGAACATCTGAAGCGATCGCAGAGGAGCCGATGTTGGCATTGATCTTGCATTTTGCAGCGAGACCGATCGCCATAGGTTCTAATGAAGTGTGGTTGACATTTGCCGGAATGATCATCCTTCCTCTGGCAACCTCACTGCGAACAAGCTCAGGTGAGAGATCTTCCACTTTTGCGACATATTCCATCTCTTGTGTGATGATCCCTTTTTTAGCGTAATACATCTGTGTTCTTACAGGATCATTCTCACGCTCTTTAACCCATGAAGATCTCATAGTTACTCCTAAATAGTTATATGTTATTTGGAAATATAGTCAAATAAAGTTAATTTAACCTAAAAAATTCAGACTGCTTAAGATTTCAAAAGCTAAAAAAGTGTATAATTTCGTAACACTTTCAAGGAGTCTATTTGTCAGACCTAACACTTCTCTTACTATGTGCCGGAAACTCAACAAGATTTGAGATGGGCGTCAAGAAACAGTGGCTTCGCATTGACCAAATGCCTCTTTGGCAATTTGTTGCACAAAGCTTTGAAAACAGCGGTTTTGTGGCAAAGGTGATCGTTGTTGCTGCCGAAGATGATATTGAGTACATGAAAAACTTTGCCACTTATGAGTTTGTAGCAGGTGGTGCTACCCGCCAAGACTCACTCAAAAATGCGTTACTACATGTAACAAGTGAGTATGTGCTGGTGAGTGATGTTGCAAGAGCGTGTGTCGATACTACGCTTTTGCAAAGAATTATCGCACAAAAAGGTGAAGCAGATTGTGTTGTTCCTTATCTTAAAGCGGTAGATACAATAGTTTATGGCAATGAAACGATAGACCGTGAGAAGGTAAAACAGGTACAAACACCGCAACTCTCCAAAACTGCTGTACTCAAAGAAGCTCTGCAAAGTGCAATACAATACACCGATGAAAGCAGTGCCATCGTCGCAAACGGCGGTACACGCACTTTTGTTTTAGGTGATGCCAATGCAAATAAGATCACCTATATAGATGATCTTAACAACATTAAATGCCTCAAGGCACCAAGTGATGTGACACTCAGCGGTAACGGCTTTGATGTACACGCGTTTGACACCAAAGGTGAGATGTGGCTCGGTGGTGTTTTGATAGACTCAGAGTTTGGCTTTAAAGCGCACAGTGATGGGGATGTTGCCATCCATTCGCTTATCGATGCTCTTTTGGGAGCAAGCGGCATGGGTGATATCGGGATGCTCTTTCCCGATAATGATGCAGCGTACGCGGGGATAGATTCAAAAATACTTCTTAAAAATGTAGTAGAAAAACTCACCAAGTTTGGCTTTGAGATTATCAATGTTGATATTACTATTGCCGCGCAAACACCGCGCTTAGCACCATATAAAACAAAAATACGTCAGAGATTGGCAAAAATTTTAGAAATACCGATGGCAAACGTTAATGTCAAGGCAACCACTACCGAAAAGCTGGGGTTTATCGGAAGAGGTGAAGGTGTAGCCGTATGGTCCAATGCAAATTTAAAATATTTTAACTGGAAAAGAAATTGAAGATACTCATTATAGAAAACGAAGTCTATTTAGCACAAAGTATTGCAACAAAACTAGGTGAATTGGGTCATGTGTGTGAGATGTGTACATCGACAAAAGATGCCATTAGAGGTAACAACTACGATGTGGTGCTGCTCTCAACAAACATTAACGGTCAAGATTTCAATCCCGTCATCGAGACTTTTAAAAACTCCATCGTTATTTTAATGGTTTCATACATCAGCAACGATACTGTTTCAAAACCACTCAGTGCCGGAGCGAAAGACTACATCTTAAAACCGTTTATGATCGAAGAGCTTGTGCGAAAGATCGATCATTACCAAGATTATGAAAAGCTCAAAAAACGAACAGAGGCGTATGAAAAATATCTTGATTACACCTTTGAAAATGCAAAAAATGAGGTCAGCCTTGAAAATATAGAACTGCCACTCTTCATCTCATCAAATTTTCAAAAATATGCCGATGCATTTGCTTTTGAATTTGCTAAAAAACAGAACCTTCCGATACATTTTGTAACACTCAGTGATCCAAAAGCACTCCAAGAGATAGAAAATCTTCCACAAAACAGTATCATATACCTAATCAATTACCAAACATTGAAAAAAAACGACAAAAAACGCTTTTGCGATCTTATTACCGGTAAGAAAGCGATCATCGCCTCAACAGACAAAGTAGAGGATGTACAACATCAAGTGATTGAGATCAAAAACGAAAGCAATATCTTTGACAAAAACGAGATTCTCCCTATCGAGGACTATGTCAAGTATATTGTGATCAATTATCAGGACAAATACCCCGATACGGAACTTTCAAAAAAACTGGGAATCAGCCGTAAAAGTCTTTGGGAAAAAAGAAAAAAGTATGACATCATCAAACAAAAATAAAACTATTTATATCGACAAAGAGGCAGCTTCTGCTCTTACTTTGCTTCAAGAGGGGCTTTTGTATCCCGTGACAAAACTAATGACCCAAGAAGAATCTCAAGAGATTCTTCGTACCGGTCTAATTGATGGTAAATCTTTCCCTTTCCCTTTTATCCTGGCACCTTCTGGGAAAAAGAATGAGGAGGTGATCCAATCACTCAAAACCGGTGAAGAGGTGTTGCTGTTGTGCGAAGGGGAAGAGTATGCTCTTTTGAGTGTTGAAGAGGTATATCAAATAGATCCTAAAGAGCGTGTCAAACATATCTATGGGACAAATGATCCAACACATCCCGGTGTTATGGCGACTGTTAAAAGGTTGGGTTCATGGGCAGTTTCTGGAGAGTATCAACTCATGAATCCAAAGCCAAATGAATGTAAGCAGATAATCCAAAAGGCAAAAAAAGCTGTTGACGCCAAACATGTCACATCGCTAATGATGGGAGCCAACCCTCTACATCGAGCACATGAAAGGTTGATACGCCAGACACTTGAAACTACCGATTTACTCGTCATTTTTCTTTTGAAACCATACAACAGTGCTCACTTAAATTTCGAGATACGAAAAGAAGCGCTGGAGTACTTTATCAACAACTATCTTCCAAAAAACCGTGTTGTGGTTGTACCACTTGAAAATAGTTATATCTTTGCCGGATACAACGAGATCATCATCGATGCGATTGTCGCAAAAAACTATGAATGTGATAGACTAACAGTTGGACGTAACCATGCGGGACTTGGGATGTTTTACGATTGCAACTCCAATAAATCGATCATTGACAAAGTTGTTGGAATAGATATTGAAATATCTGTAGCTAGCGAATATGTATATTGCAACGAATGTCGAACACTCGTAAGTAAAAACACTTGCCCACACGGACAACACCATCAGATATCATACCATGCAGACTCGATCCTTGAGATACTCGAATATGGTCTTTTACCTCCTGCGGTTCTCATTAGAAAAGAGATCTCCTCTTTTATCCTTTCAAAACTTTTTCCAAATAGATTTAAAAACCTTGAAAAACTCTATTATGACACGTTCCCTGTAACAGGTCTTTTGGAAGAGCATACAGAGCGCGATTTCTACCTTGAGTTGATGAAACTCTACCAAACAACATCTCTCACATAAGGTTTCTCTATGCGTTGGTTTTTTTTAACAGTGGGGTACAGCGGACTCTCACCAAAAGCTCCCGGCACCATCGGTACTCTGGTCTCTCTTCCTCTTGGGATGTTGATTCTTATTACAATGGATGTCACAACACTTTTTCTAGCCGCCTTACTTGTCTCTGTAATAGCAATCGAACAGATTAACAGATATGAAAAAGAGAGTGCAATCCATGACAATCAACAGATTGTGATCGATGAGCTTGCCGGTATGTGGTTTGCACTTAGTGTTGCGCCGGCATTGAGTGTCAGTTTCTCTGAAGTAAGTAATCTTGACAATGGCTTTTTGATCCAATCTCTATTGTCGTTTTTACTTTTTCGTTATTTTGATATCACCAAGCCCTCTATTATTGGTCGTATTGACCGTGAAGCCAAAGGTGGCATTGGTGTGATGGGAGATGATATCATCGCCGGATTTGCAGCGGGAATCTCTTCTGCACTCCTTTGGCAGGGGTGGCTACAGCTATCTCAGTGGATCAACTGATACACTTTATCTGTAAGCTGCTCGAGCATAGCATCATAACTTGTGTATGTAGCTTCTAACTCTGATGCTCTTTGTTTGAGTGCTGAAAACTGTTTCGTGTTTTTCATATCAAAATTGTTTTTTCCAAGTGCTTGTACCATCGTAAGTGAATCAAAATCTGAAAAATCAAGCACAACATCAAACTCTGAGAGATCAACGGGCATATCCAAAGCGATACGGTTCATATCGATATCATCCTGTTGCGTTTGCTTGGAAAACTCCATTAACGCCTCAAGGTTATCGTGAAAATAGCTCACATTAAAACCACATGCAAGAAACGAAAATGCCTTCGCATAGGGGTTAACTCCTATAATGGCTATCTTAGATGCACACAGATCTTTAAGGTGCTCTATCAAGACTCTTATACTAAAAAGATCTCCCCTTAGGCGATTTACCTCTTTGTAGATGATGTCACACATCCCGCTTTTGCTCACTAATGCAGGCGCATCATCTAAAATATCGACAACATCGCTAACATATTCACTCGATATCACGGCACCGTTAAGATGGGAGTTTTTCATATTGCTTAGGGTAAAATAGAGATCATCTTCTCGAATATTCATCGGGATAATCATCGCATCATCACCATTTTGTTTAAAATTTTTATTAAGCACAGCACAAAATCTGCTTGCACCGGCATGTTCACCAATATAGCCAAACAGTTTTGTCTGTGTAGAGATTCTATTCTCTTCATTCATCATTTGTATTATCCTTTTTACAACGCGTTTCATCATAGATAGAGAGTGATGGGAATGCAAAACTTAAATTGTTTTGCTCAATAATCTCCATGATCTTATGCATCACATCCTCTTTTGTTTGTAACCAATCTTCCCATTTGACCGACTTGGAAAAACAATACACCAAGATATTGATGCTTGAATCTGCAAAAGTATCAAGATAGACTAGAAGTGTGGTTTTAACCCCTTCAAGATCATCTTTTGAGACCAGTTTTGTACTGTGATGATGCGCATGTTCATATTTTGTATTTGGTGTCGCAATATCTGGATGCTGCAACAACATCTGTCTTATCTGCTTGACTGCATTTTGGATATCTTGCACTTTGGAGTTATATGTAACACCAATATTCATCTTAATCCGACGCCCAACTTTACGCTTATTCCAGTTTTTCACATCTTTAGATGCAAAAATGCCGTTAGGGATTGAGATGAGCGCGTTATCAAAAGTGCGGATCGTTGTCACACGCAGTCCTATCTCAACAACCGTCCCCTCTTTGCCATCTATTTCGATCCAGTCCCCTTGGGAAAAAACATCAGAAAAAAGAACTGAAAGTGTACCAAAAAAGTTTGAGATGGTATCTTTAGCTGCAAATGCCAGAGCAAAACCACCAATCCCAAGACCTGAGAGTACAGCCGTAAGATCAACACCGGCAAAATAAAGCACTACTAAAAGACCCATTAAGAAGATTATAAAGTTCATAATTTTAATACCAACGTTGACAACATCTCTCTTCAAATGGTGTCGATGTGGATTAAAACTACTTAACTTAACCGCTATTGCAGTATTCACAATGGTGTAAACGATATATATTTCTATGATCGCATACAACATATTAAAAAATCTCGTTACTGCAACAATCGAGCTAAAATCATTGTAGATATATACAATCATATTGCTGTTGATCACAATAAAAAGAAGATTGATGGTCCGTGGCAATCTCTCGAGAATATGAGTAGTCGCATCTTTAAAGAGTTCTATTCGCAAAAGTGCAAACTTTAAACCCATCACAAACAACCGCCTTACCACAAAAACGATCAAGATCAACAGCAGAACAAAAAGCAGTTTTGCTACGCCAACCCCATAATCACCAAGCCATGGAGATATCTTCTGTGCAAAATCTTCTAAAAAAAAACTCCAAACTCTTTGCATCTGCCTATATCCCCTCAGCGATCATACCATCTACTCCTGTACACAATCTCCCCTTTCAAACTTTTTAATCTCTTTTTCTGCCAGTGTCACGATCACCTTCTAAAATTTTTATGTATTTTATCATAGAAAAAATGTAATTTTATAGAAATATTTTTTTTATTATGTTACAATGCCCTAAAACGACAAAAAGTGCATGTTTAGAAATACAACCATCAAAACACAGATGTGGTTTCTCATAGCTATTGTCACCATATCACTTGTCAGTGCGGCTGGTTTTACTTACTATGCATTTGGAGATATGGAGGGTGAGTTCCGTGTCATAAAAAACAAGTCAATCGAAACATCATTGGCAATTTATGACATAGAAAAAAGGATGAACTACATCAGCCGTAATGACCGAGATATTATGCTAGGCGGTGATGCAGACTACACTCTGCTACAAAACTCTAAAAAATCAACCATGACATTTATTCCTCAGGCATACAGCTACCTTGATTCTTTAACACCTGAGCAGATTGCAAACAATAAAGAACAAAACTACGAAAAGTATCACAAACTCCTCTCACCTTTATTAGTTGGAAGATTAGAAAGGGAATTATCGGTGGACTTAATCGCTTCCGATCTCTTATCGATACCACTTCCGAAGGTGACTTTAGCAAAAAAAGTGAGGTTCGCATCAGCGGAAACACAGAACTAGACTATATGGGTAAATCACTGATGCGACTGATTGAGCACATTGAGAGAGGTATCTCTGAGGTGATTACATCTATTAGCAATGCCTCAAAAGGTGACTTTAGCAAACCTATCAACAAAGAGGGGCTTAGTGGTGCATTTTTAGAAGCTGTGAGCAATGTAGAACAAACAATCAATTTTATGAAAGAGCAAAATATCCGCCTCAAGATCGACCTTTTAAACGCAAAACTAAGTGCTATGGGTGTACAGGTGACCGAGTCGCTTACTATCATCCAGTCAGACCTCAAACATAACATTGAGAGTCTCAAAAGTGTAACCGCCTCTACCAACGATGCCTCACGCCTTGCGAACGATTCTCGTGACAATATCACAACTGTCGTTGAAGAGTTGCACCAACTCAACGAGCATGTTAACATCAACAACGGCAACATCGAGGAGCTTGCCAACCAAACAGCAAGCATCACGACCGTTATTGACCTCATCACAGATATTGCAGATCAAACCAACCTTCTTGCACTCAACGCGGCGATTGAAGCAGCGCGTGCGGGTGAGATCCAGGAGAGTTCCGAAGTGATAAAAGAGACTGTTGACAAATCAACTGAAAAAATCGAACAGTTTGAAAGTACACTTGTTGAGCTTAGCTCGAGCGCACTTGATAATGTTCACCAGTCTATCAATATGGAGAACAGTATCTTTACTGTTCTTGCAAAAATTGATCACATTCTTTACAAATCGCGCGCCTACAACTCCCTCATCTCGCAAAAACAGATGCTCAAACCGGTCAATCATCACCAGTGTAACCTTGGTAAATGGTATGAAGGAGAGGGGAGAGAGCGTTTTGGTACAACACAAGCATATACAGCACTTGAACAGCCTCACAACATTGTACACACCAATGCCAACAAAAACCTTGCATACCTTGAAGCAGAAGATCCAGAACTTAACATTCTTGATGCCGAAGATGAGATCATCAAAAACTTTGAAGCGATGGAGGAAGCTTCCAATAGACTCTTTGGGATTCTTGAAGCGATGCTTGAGGAGGCAAAACAGTAACTACCCTCTTATGCAAACTCCTCATAGTGGGAGTTTGAGTGTTTTTGCTTTTTATACTTTCTGGCATTTCTCCTTTTATCTAACTGGTTACATCCATAAAGCAGGTCTGAGCGAATCTGCTGTATATCTTCATCGCTCTGTTTGGATGCTATCATCTTTTTGACAAGAGTTTGTAAATCTTGCAACTCCCCTTTGTAAAGTTGCACCTCTTCAACCCTGCTTAAAAGCTTGAACGCATTGTCTATCTTTTTATCCAAAGCCTCTTTGGTAATTGTCTCATTTTTTGCCAAGAAAGTGTGGATCGTTTTATGGAATCGCTCCAAAGCTCGAATATAACGAACTCTTTGCGCATTCTGTATCGCTTTTGTTGATGCTGCCATTGTCACCTCATTAGTTTTACATAGTTATAATTGTAGCATGAATCGATTTTGGAGTTTACCTTGAAAAAAATAATAGTACTACTCATTTTCACATTATCACTTTTTGCTGAGTATAAAAGCGAGTACATCACAAAAGAGTTGCTTGATTCCAACATCCCCATCGTTGATATTAGAACACCACCGGAGTGGCAACAAACGGGACTGCTCAAAGGTGCCATACCCATCATGTTCTTTGACACACGAGGTGGGTACAATATTAACCGTTTTTTACAAGAACTCAACGCCAAAGTAGATACCACAAAGCCCTTTGCTATCATCTGCCATACAGGCAGTAGAACATCCTTGGTTGGTCATTGGATGGCAGAAAAACTCGGTTATAAGGTGATCAGTCTCAAAGGTGGGATGGATTACGCTACAAAAGTTTTAAAACTCCCGACATACCCTCTAAAGCAGTGACTTTATAACATTGCTAACACCCTGATGCAGGTTGTAGTTTGCGATGGGAAAGTCAAACGCTTCGTTTTCAAGATTGACACTGTATTTGCCAAGATAACTTGCCAATTTTTCCAGATCGATCTCTTGATATTTTGCACAATCCTCTTCACTTAGCTTTGTTCTTTGCAAAACACCTACCTCATTCGATGCTGTTATGGTAAAAAGTAACATCTTAAGTGATACAAAATCACTCCACTCAAAAAAAAGCTCAGGCGTTAATCTCTCTTGTTTATCCCCTTGGGGGTCAAAAAGTATGCCATTATCTCGCAAAGGAATCAAAACAGATAAAATCGCCTTACTAAAAGGTGCAACTTTCTCTTTCCAAAAAGGGGACTCATTTCTTTTCTCAAGCTCATCGCCAATCTGCTTGACAATCTGCTCTACACTGCCGGCAGCAAAAAGTTCGTAACTCTCTTGTTTCATTAATCTTTCCATCTACCTATAATTTTTTTCACATAGTACTCTTTTTTTACTATAATTTCGCAAAAAAATGAAATTTAATAAAAATTTAGCTCCTTAGTAAAGAAATCCAAACAGCCACAATGGCAACTTATTTTTAAAACCAACTTCTATCCCATCTGCTACTACATAAGAATTTTCAATACTTTTAATCTGTTCAAACCCTTTATTTTTACCACCTATTTCAAAAGTATATTTCTCATCTACTAAAAAATCTGGTAGTGTAAAATAATTTCTGTAAATTCCAAATTGACTATGATTGCAAAAAAATTAAAAGGATGGTAGAAATGG
>VCAY01000007.1 GCA_013607635.1 Campylobacterota bacterium | reverse complement strand
ATAAGTTGTTTTATATGCCTCTAAACTAATACCGTTAAACCAAGACTCTTCATAATCGACTTTAGGCTTATTCTCGGCAAACACCATAACACATACAAACAATAAAACAATAATTTTTTTCATACGCTCACTCTATCTTCCAATGCTCTTGTTAATGAAAGCAGATCAATATTTTCCAAACTCACTCCTGTTGGTACACCTTGAGCAATTCGTGAGAATTTCAGCTCATATTTGCTTAGTTTATCTTCGATATATAAGATCACTGCATCGTTGGCAATTGAGGGAGTAAGTGCAAACAACACCTCTTCCACTCCGTTTTTAACGATATCTTCAAGGTGTGCAATACTTAACTCTTCTAGTGAATCAAGCACAAAATACCTTCCATCAAACAAACCGTTTTCCTCTAAAAGCAGTATATCTTTGGCATTTTCCACCATACACAAAAGGGTGGTATCACGATTCTCATCACAACAGATATGGCATATCTGATCCTCACTCATGCCGCCACACACCTTACACTTTTTCAAAACTCCAAGTGCATCCTCAATGGCATGAGCGATCTTCATACCCGCAAACGTATCGTTCATAATCATAAAATACGCCAATCTTGTTGCAGATTTTTTCCCGATAGTCGGTAACTCCTGCAAAGCATCAACAAGTCGGTTAAACTTCTCTAGTGAACTATTCATCTCTCTCTTTTGGTATAAATATCCATAATTTCAAGGGTGATTGCAACGCTCCGGCTAACGCTTCTGCTTTTTTATCGTCACCACAAAAAAGATCAGCCCTCACACTACCCTTAATCGCCCCTCCTGTATCTTGAGCAAAAACGATACGACTAAGGTGCGTTGCATCCGGTAAATCTGCATCTAAGTATAACATAGAACCAAGCTTTATGAACCTTCTATCTACCGCAACAGATCGCATCGGTGTAAGTCGAACCCCCAACGCTCCATAAGCCCCCTCCTGTTTTTGACGAAAAAAGACCATCGAATCGTTTTGGTAGAGCACCTCATCAACTCTATCTGGGTGTTCTTTAAGCCACGCTTTGATACTTTGCAAAGAGATATCCTCTTTTTTTATCGCACCAATTTTTATAAGATACTTCCCGATAGAGCTGTATTTATACCCATTTTGATTGGCATAGCCTATATGCATTGTGCTACCGTCATCCAGATGCACAACGCCAGATCCTTGCACCTCCAAAAAAAATCTATCAATCTTGGAATCGCAATAGCACAAAACATCGGCATCGATCTTATTTTGTTGTGATCTTGGATAATAAGGGACAAGTTTGCCATCGATGACTTTGCCACGAAGCCTGTAGTGTTTTAGTTCTGGGTATATTGCTTGAAGGTCAACCTCGACAAGATCTGAGGGTGTTGCATAGATAGGGTATTTATATCTTGGTGAAGGGGTTTTCGAGGCGTTGATACTTGCCAGATAATACCCTGTCAGTAACCCCTGTGCATCTCCATCGTGATTATCTATCAAACGGCGTGGCTCAAAGTTTTGTAAAATAAACTCTTTTGGATCGAGCCCCTCTTGGTGTGCTTGTATACAAAGCTCTTTGTAGAGTTTTTTTGCTTTTGTTGTTTGGCAGTTCTTTTGAAACAGCTTCAAAACTGTTGCAAAATCTTCATCCATAAACTCTTTAGGCAGATCATCTGTTACATGTAACGATGGTTGTTGAGAGCATCCATAAAATAAGAGCGTGAACATAAAGGGGAAAATATAGAAAAATCGTTTCATAAACGGGATTATAACAAACTTCTGCTACTTTAGTACCATTTTATCTAAGCAAAAACTCGATATAATTGCAAAAAAACTTTTTACAGGACAAAGATGGAAGAATTAAGTTATTATGAGATTTTAGATGTTTCACGCACGGCGGACAAAGCGGAGATCAAAAAAGCCTACAGAAAAATGGCGAAAAAATACCATCCCGATAAAAATCCGGGGGATCAAGAAGCTGAGAAGATGTTCAAGCTTTGTAATGAAGCGTACCAGTGTCTGAGCGATGATCACCAAAGAAGTATATACGACAGATACGGTAAAGATGGTCTGCAAGGGATGGGTGGAGGATCGCGTGCCTCATCTGCTGGGTTTGATGATCTCGGTGCTATTTTTGAAGAGATGTTTAGTGGGTTTGGCGGTGGACGATCACGCCGAAGAAATCCGACCGATATGGACAAATACCCGCTTGATATGAATATCGAGATGAGTATCTCTTTTAATGAAGCGGTGTTTGGTTGTGAAAAAGATATAGAGTACTCCTACAAAGATGCTTGTAGTGACTGTAAGGGAACCGGAGCAAAAGATGGCAAGCTCTCTACATGTAAACAGTGTAGTGGTCAAGGGCAAGTGTATATGAAACAAGGCTTTATGACCTTCTCACAAACATGTCCGGCTTGTCACGGTCTAGGAACTGCGACAGCACAAAAATGTTCTACCTGTAAAGGGAGCAGCTACAAAGAGATCAAAGAAACGATTAGCATCAAAATCCCAAAAGGGATCGACAACGGCAACCGCCTAAGGGTTTCAGGCAAAGGAAACATCGGTAAAAGTGGTCGCAGAGGTGATCTGTATGTAACATTTAGTGTACAACCAGACAAACATTTTATTCGCGACAACAACGATGTATATATCGAAATACCGGTATTTTTCACACAAGCGATCAAAGGTGACACCCTTACCATCCCATCACTCACAGGCGAGTTGGCATTAAAACTTGATGTAGGTACACGTGATAAACAGCGCTTCGCTTTTAGAGGTGAAGGGGTCGAAGATGTGCATGGTCACGGCAGAGGGGATCTTATAGCAGTCATCGATCTGCAGTATCCAAAAAAACTTAATGCCCAACAACTTGAACTCTTAGATAAACTTCAAGAATCTTTTGGTGTAGAATCAAAACCGCATGAGAGTGTTTTAGACTCTGCCATTGATAAGATGAAAAGTTGGTTCAAATAATATAAAGGGATGTTATGAACAAAGCACACCTAGGCAAAAAACTCGCTTCGTTGTCCCTTTCGATGTTTCGTAAGGACTTTTTTGGTATCTATCATGGATCGATCTCGGCAAAAACCGATTCAGGTAGGTTTTTGATCAATACCAAAGAGGCAGTGTTTGATGCTTTGGATGAGCACGCACTTATTGAGCTTTATTTTAAAAAAGACTATCGGTGGAATCAGGCAAGTATCGATGCTAATATCCACTACAATATCTATTCACAAATAACTGAAGCAAAATTTATTAGCTTTACAATGCCCCCTTTTACCACAGCGTACTCTCTTAATCATAACATCATCGATCCAAAAGATTATTTTGGGCATAACGATCTTGGTTCGATCGAGATCTACGATCCAAAAAACTTTGATGACTGGTACGATCGCGCTTCAAGTGAGATAACAACATATTTTCAAACACACAAAACAAACATTATAGTGATTCGTGGCTATGGTGTTTATGCATTTAGCCGCGATGTGCATGAGATGGCAAGAAAACTAGCCATTTTGGAAAAAAGTTGCCGCATTCTTATGCTCAGTGAATCAGCAAGTAGATACGATCTCGATTAATCGACTCCCTCTTTATCAACATTAAAGGCTAATTTCCATAAAATATCGCAATTTACACAAAGGAAACTTTTTATGATCACTTGGATGCAACGACACAAAAAATGGCTTATTATCACTATCTGGATATCTACAATCGCGTTTGTTGGTGCCGGTTTTGTCGGCTGGGGACAATATAGTTATGGTGACAAAGCGGGATCGGTAGCAAAAGTTGGCGATAGTGAGATCAGTATGGTCGAGATGCAAAAAGCATACTCAAGACTTTATGCACAGTATGCCCAGATGTTTCAGGGCAACTTCGATGAAGAGAAGGCAAAACAGTTTGGCTTACAAAAGCAAGCACTCCAACAACTCATCCAGCAAGCCTACCTTATCAACCTTGCTAAATCTTACGATCTTAGTGTGTCTCCAAAAGATATCTATACTGAACTTCAAAACAATAAAGCTTTTTTCAAAGATGGTATCTTTGATCCTCAAACATACAAAGATGTTCTTGCACAAAACAGACTCACTCCAACAGAGTATGAAAAAGAGCTCTCCAAAGAGTTGCTTGTAAAAAAAGTGCTTACACTCCTTAAAATTTCTCCCAATAAAAACGAAGAGAAGATCATGAGTACACTCTTTGGTATTGCAGATAAGATTGAGTACAAAGTACTTGATCCACAAAAATTCGCTATCAAAGTCAAAGAAGATGCCCTTAAAGAGTTCTGGGAAAACACTAAAGACAACTATATGACTGCAGTAAGCTATAAAGTGGCACTACTCAAACACCAACCACAATCAAACAAGTATGATCAAAGTGCTATTGCAAGCTACTACCAAGAGAATAAAAACCATTTTAAAGACAAAGAGGGTAAACTTCTCTCTTTGAAAGATGCCCAACCGGCTATTATCAAGGAGCTCAATACTAAAGCAAATAAAAAAGCAGCGTTACGAGAATTTATAGCATTTAAAAACGGAAAAACAGATCCAAGCAAAATAAAACAGCTAACAATCTCTGCTTCAAACAATCAATTCAATAACGAAGTGTTTGAGAAGATCACACACGCTACACCTGCCAAACCTTTCGTAAAACCGGTTATGTTTAACGGATCTTACTACAGCTTTCAACTTCTTCAAACAAATCCTTCGGTTATAAAATCTTTCGAGGAAGCAAAAAAAGAGCTACGAGCGTACTATATACAGCAAAAACAAAAAGAGAAAAGCTATGATATAGCCACTAAAACCGTCCAGCACTTTACGGGCAAACACTCTGAGTTTCTTACACTACAATCCAACAATACAATTGATAATCTTACACAGGCTGAGACTAAAGAGTTTCTCCAAAAACTTTTCCAGTCAGAACAAAAAAGAGATTTCATAACACTTCAGAGTGGAAAAATCGTTCTTTTCAATATTTTGGAACAAAAGTTGCTTGAAAACACAAATAATGATCAAGCAAAAGAACTTATTGCTAGATTAAAAACAAGTGTGTTTGGTGAAGGGCTTATGAAAACTCTTCAAAGCAAATATAAAACACAGATTTTTATCCAAGGACTCTAGTTTGAGTAGAAGCGTTTTAGCCATCGATATTGGCTCAACCAAGATTTGTGCTATCACTGCAGATATAGCACATAACAACTCTATCACCATCACAGGTGCTGGAACTACCAAAGCACAAGGACTAAAAAAAGGCAGTATTACAAACATTGAGCTTGCAGCAAGAAGTATTAAAACCGCTGTTGAAGATGCAAAAAGAGTTTCTGGATCAACTGCTACAAGTGCAATCGTTTCTATTTCTGGCGCATACACTAAGAGTCTTAGCTCTAACGGTATCGTCAATATCCAATCTAAAGAGATCAGTTTTGATGAGATTAAGCGTGTGATGCACACCTCACTCTACAATGCCAACATCCCAAACGAATATGAAGTCTTACATGCCTTACCTTACAACTTCAAGGTGGATGATCAAGATTTTATCGAAGATCCACTCGGGATGAACGCTTCAAGACTGGAAGTAGAGACGCACATCATCACCACACAAAAATCAAATCTCCACAATCTTAAAAAGGCAGTAAGAGGTGCCGGTGTTACAGTTGAAAATATAGTTCTTAACTCTTATGCCTCGACGATTGCCATACTCAATGAAGATGAAAAAGAGCTTGGTGTAGCAGTGATCGACATGGGTGGCAATACAAGCAATATCGCTATATATTCAGGAAACTCCATCCGTTACAATGAGTACCTTGGAGTGGGTTCTAACCATGTCACAAGCGATCTTTCTATGGCACTGCACACCCCACTCAATGTTGCAGACAAAGTAAAACTTGAGTTTGGATCACTCCTGACACCAAGCAATGATCTTATTGAGTTGCCGATTATCGGAGATGAAACAACAACCCATGAGGTCTCTTTAGAAGTGGTGCACAATGTGATCTTTGCCCGTGTTGAAGAGACACTGATGATCCTTGCACACTTTATCGAAAACAGCGGGCTTAAAGATCAGATCGGCGCAGGTGTTGTTCTTACCGGTGGTTTTTCCAAGATGGAGGGGATTCGTGATCTTGCTATCGCTACTTTTGGTTCTGTTCCGGTTCGACTTGCCAAGCCTAAAGAGATGGATGGGCTTTTTGATTCGCTTAGAGATCCTGAATATTCAAGCGCAGTTGGTCTTGTGATGTTCTCAGCAGCTCCATACACACCTTATGAGATCGATGTCAACAAAAGAGTAAGACACTCAAATGAGGAGCCTGTCTCTGCTACTAAAGTAGATCTTGCAACACCAACTCAAGATGCTTTTCCTATTGCCCAACCACAGCAAGACAAAGAGCCAAAGATGCTCAACCTTGAAGAGGCAAAAGAGAAAAAAAGTGACGAAGCTAGTGGTATGGCGAAGTTTTGGAACTGGGCTACCCAGTTATTTTAAAGGAGTGAACTAATGGAACCATTTACAGTTGAGGAGATACAAAACCCAAGCGGTGCACGAATCATCGCAGTTGGTGTCGGCGGTGGCGGTGGCAACATGATCGGGCACATGATCAATGAGGGTGTCAACGGTATTGAGATGATGCTTGTTAACACCGATGCGCAAGTGCTTAATGAAAATTCATCCGCTACAAAGATCCAAATCGGTGCAAACCTTACAAAGGGTCTAGGAGCTGGAATGAAACCTGAGATCGGTCGCGACTCAGCACTGGAGAGTTATGATGAGATCAGAGATGCCTTGCAGGGTGCAGATATTGTTTTTATCTCGGCTGGACTTGGCGGAGGAACCGGAACAGGTGCAGCACCCGTTGTCGCACAAATTGCCAAAGAGATTGGAGCGCTTACCATCTCTGTTGTTACAAAACCTTTCAAATTTGAAGGGAGCAAAAGAGGCAAACTTGCAGAAGCAGGACTTAAAGAGCTTAAAAAAGAATCGGACTCTATCGTTGTCATTCCAAATGACAAACTCCTCTCGATCATCGACAGAAGACTTGGGATTAAAGACAGTTTTAAAATTGTTGACAGTGTCTTAGCTCAAGCGGTAAGTGGAACAAGTGGGGTTATCCTCTCAAGTGGTGACAACGACATCAACCTTGACTTTGCCGACTTACAAACCGTTATGAGTCATCAAGGTATGGCACTTATGGGTGTTGGTGAGCATGAGGGTGAAAATGCTGCTTATGAAGCGATCAAAGCAGCAATCGAGTCACCTCTGCTTGACAATATGTCTATCAATGGTGCCATGGGTGTCCTTGTACACTTCAAGATCCATCCAGACTTCTCATTTATCGATATGTCAGAAGCTATGGAAGTGGTTTATGAAAGTGCTCACGATGATGCTGATGTTATCTGGGGAACTTCAACCGATCCGGAACTTCCAGAAAACTATGTAAAGATTACGATCGTTGCAACCGGATTTGATAAACAAGAGAGCACAACAACAAATAATCCAGAGTTTGAAGCGCAACAACCTGCTATGCCAAAAGTAAAAATTGCCCCTAGGATGGTTGTCGGTGGCGATCTAGATGGTGACTATCTTGATATTCCGGCATATATGAGAAAACAACAAGACTAACAACACTTGAGCTCCTTTGAAAAGATCATGAAGGCCAAATCGCTCCTTGGTCTTCGTGAAAAATCCTCCCTTAAAGAGATCAAACAAAAATACAAACTCCTGATGAAAAAATGGCATCCCGACAAACACAAGGATGATCCGCTAAAAGCCACTAAAATGAGTGCCAAAATCAATGATGCATATCAAACCATCCTCACATACTGTGAAAATTATGAATACCCATTAGATGAGGAGAGTATCAAAAAAACAACCATAACACCAGATGAGTGGTGGCATACAAAATTTGGATCCAATCGCTAAGGGGTGGTTACGGTAGAAGTTTTACAAACACCACTCTATGGCTGTTTTCTTATGCGCAAGAAGATACTCATTGGTCTTTGAAAATGGTTTGGAGCCAAAAAATCCCCTGTAAGATGAGAGGGGTGATGGATGGGGAGCTTTGAGGATGAGATGTTTTGAGCTGTCTATGAGTTTTGCTTTCATCTGTGCCGGTCTTCCCCACAAAATAAACACAATACGCTCTTTATGCTTACTGATAGCTTGAATGGTGACATCGGTAAATCGCTCCCAGCCTCGCTCCTTATGAGAAGCTGCTTCACCCTGACGCACCGTTAAAACCGTATTCAGCAATAATACCCCCTGCTTCGCCCACGATGTCAACTCACTTGTCTGTGGATAACTACACCCCACATCATCTTGCAACTCTTTAAAGATATTGACTAAAGAGGGGGGATGTTTCACACCATCTCTTACCGAAAAAGCAAGGCCGTGCGCTTGATTGACACCGTGGTAAGGGTCTTGCCCAAGGATCACCACCTTCACTGCATCAAAACTTGTGGTGTTGTAAGCATTGAAAATATTTGCATCATTTGGAAAAATAGTGTAGCACTGTTTCTCTTGGATAAGAAACTTTTTAAGCTCTTTCAAGTAAGGTTTTTGCAGCTCATCTGCAAGTACTTCACGCCAAGAGCTCTGCGTGATCCTAGCGTTTAGCATAGTGTTACAGCCTTTGTGGCATCTCCTCTTTAAATGCCACTTCCTCAGCTTTTTTAAGAAGCTCCAAAGCACCCTGCTCTATCATCTTTTTTGCCATCTCTTTACCGATGTTACGGCTGGCATCTTTTTGTGCGCTCATCTTCTCTTGTATAATGTTTGTACCATCACTAAAACCAATCATCGTGCGAAGTGTTACCTCATCACCATCAACTACCGCGTTACATGCAACAGGAGCAGAACACCCAGCACCAATGGCTGCAATAAAATCTCGCTCTATTTGTGTGCAAAGAAGTGTATCTGCATCGTTAAGACTCATCGCAATCTCTCGCACTTTTTCGTTGCCTGTAATGATCTCTATCCCAAGAGCAGCTTGTCCCATCGGCGGGATCATCATATCGAGTGAGAGTTTTTCAACATGGGGAATATCTTTTAAAAGATCAAGTCTGTTAAGTCCGATAAATGCGAGGATGATCGCATCGTACTGCCCCTCTTTGAGTTTTCTAAGACGGGTGTTCACATTACCACGAAGATCTTTAACTTTTAGATCAGGTCTGCGCGAGAGTAATTGCATCCTGCGTCTAAGACTTGTTGTACCGACAACAGCACCTTGTGGCAGCTCATCAAGAGAAGTATAAGTGTGTGACAAAAACACATCACTTTGATCTTGCCGTTTTGTTACAGCAACAAGTTCAAGTCCATCAGGTGTATAAGTTGGCACATCTTTGAGACTATGCACTGCCATCTGGGCATTACCTTCGAGCATCTGATCTTCGAGCTCTTTGGTAAAGTGCCCTTTGCCACCGATGAGTGCAAGTGGTTTATCGAGTACTTTATCGCCGTTGCTCACAATCTTGTTAAGCTCTACTGTGATATCGGGAAAGCTTTTTTCGATCCTCTCTTTGACATGGTACGCCTGCCAAAGTGCAAGGTCTGAAACTCTTGTGGCTATAACTAATTTATCCATCTATTTCACTTTCTTGTAACTATTTCTTTTTTTATCATACTTGTCATCAAGATACACAGTAGGTGTTCCACCCACCAAAAGGTCTGTCGCGATATTAAAATCTTTTTTAACATGTTTTAAAACAACAGGTGCATTGATATCTTTCATAGTGAGTTTTGTTCCCACAGCTTTGTTGAAAGCATCAAGAATTTTTTGTACATTTTTCTCTCTTGGGTTGACTTTGATATTATACGTTTTGATGATCACATCTTTTACACCTTGAAGCTGTGCAGCTGTCATCATCTTCACAATATGCACAGAAGCGGGGTGAATACGCTCAAGTGGCAGGTGATAATAGTACACTGCAAACTTTTTCGGCTCTTTTTTCAACTCTTTTAAAGCACCGGGAACGAAACCTTTACAAAACGGGCATAAAGGATCAGAAAAAAATGCTATTTTGTGTTTTGCATTGGCATTACCATAAACAAGATTCTCTTTTGCGTAGTATGCTGCTTTGAACTTTGGTTTAACTTGCTGTAACAAATCTCTACCTGTGTCCATATTAACAAGTTCTTTGGTAATCATAGTACCGTTTGAGAACCAGATCATTTTTTGTTTGATCTGTTTTTTTACAGGCTGCTTGATAGTCGCTTTAACCGATACAATATAACCATCCCAGCCCTTAATATCTTCAAGGGGTACTTTCTCTTCAACCCTCACATGGACATTCTCAATTCTAGAGTTTTCTTCAAACTTATCAAGTAAAAAATCTTCTATCTTTTCACTTGTTGTCTCACCATAGAGAACACTACTTAGAAGTAGTGTCGCACTTAATAACTTCCACATCGATAACATCTGCATCCTTTGTATGAGTTTTACAATGTTTGGATTGTACATTATAACGGTTAACAATCATACTCGTTATAGCACTAAATTGCAACAACAACCCAATAATATCTGTTAAAAATCCCGGTATAATCAGCAAAAAAGCCCCAATAACCGTAAAAAGATTAAGCTGCTGAAACTCTTCTAAGTTTATACAACTATAAGAGACTGCCTTCATATTCTCAAACAGCACCTCTTTAAAATTGATCAATATAACAATCCCTAAAAACGCGCTCAACAGTATCTCTAAAAAGGTTGTAAATCCCCCGATAGAGGAAGCGATATTGACTGAGACCATCACTTCCAAAAAGAGATACACAAGAAAATAGATCATCTACATCATCTCCATCAGTTTTTCATACACCGCATCAGCAGGTACTTCTGTTTTTTGTGTACTCATTCTCTCATAGATCTCTACATTGCCACCTGCAAGCTCTTTACCGATGATCACAGTGTATGGAAAACCTATCAGCTCCGCATCTTTCATCTTAAACCCAAAACGCTCTTTGCGATCATCAAGCATCACTTCTACATTTGCATCTTGAAGTTTTGCATACAGTTCTTCACCAAGGGCAACCTGCGCTTCATCTTTAACATTACTCACCATAATATTTACCATATACGGCGCAGTTGCTTTTGTCCACTTACAACCGTTTTCATCGTGGTGCTGCTCGATCACTGCCGCAACCAAGCGTGAAACCCCCATACCATAAGTTCCCATGATAAACGGCTGTGCTTTACCGTTTTCATCTAAAAACTCAGCCTTGAGAGGCTCTGAATAAACAGTTCCGAGCTTAAAGATATGCCCAACTTCGATCCCTTTGGTAAATGAGAGTGTACCATCACAGTGTGGGCAGATATCCCCCTCATTCACTTCAGCGATATCTGCAAAGTAAGCAACTTCAGAGATCACACCAAGATCAACCCCAACAAAATGGTACTCTTTCTCGTTTGCTCCACAGATCATATTGGCTGCATTTTTAAGATCACTATCGATCACATGCTTTGCTTTGTCTTGATCAAGTGGTCCTATAAAGCCAGGAACAAGACCTATCTCTGCGAGTTCTTCTTCAGTTACATCTACAATATCAAGTGCTTCTGTCGCATTAATCGCTTTTGCTTCTTGAAGGTTATCACACCCTCTTACAAAGAAAAGTACAATCTCACTGACATCTTCATAGATCACCCTTTTTGCCACACACTTGACTGTATAGTAAGGATCAACCTTAAAAAACTGTGCAAGATCATCGATCGTTTTGGTATCTGGGGTTAAGAACTTATTAAACTCCGCTTCCGGAGCCTCTGGAATAGTGCCTCGTTTTGAGCGTTTTGCCGCTTCGATGTTTGCACCGTATTCACATTTGCTACACACGGCTATCGTATCTTCTCCACTATCAGCTAACACCATCAACTCTTTTGAGCCACTTCCACCGATCGCACCGCTGTCAGCCTCGACAACACGAAAATCAAGCCCTAAGCGAGTAAGAATTTTTTTATAAGCTGCCTCCATCGCATCAAATTCACGATCGAGATCTTTATAAGAGCTGTGAAAACTGTACCCATCTTTCATAATAAACTCACGCCCACGCATCAGCCCAAATCTAGGGCGCGCTTCATCACGAAACTTTGTTTTGATCTGGTAGAGATTAAGTGGCAGATTTTTATAAGAGTTGACACGGTTACGTACAAGATTGACCATCATCTCTTCGTGTGTAGGACCTAAGACAAAAAGGTTCTCTTTTCTATCGCGAAAGCGGAGCAACTCTTTGCCAAACTTCTCGATCCTAGCACTTTCAGCCCAAAGATCAGCAGGAGTTACAAAACTCAGCTCAACCTCTTGTGCGCCAGCGTTTTGCATCTCTTCGTTGATGATATGCTCAATCTTTTTGATCACCTTTTTTGCTAAAGGCATGTAGTTATAAAGCCCAGCTCCCACCTGCGAGATAAAACCAGCACGAGACAAAAAGATATGACTCGGAAGTGTTGCGTCGTTGGGTACTTCTTTAGATGTTGGTATAAAAGCTCTGCTTCTTCTCAAGTTTTAATCCTTTTTGGCAAAATGTTTATATTTATCGGGAATATTGTCGTGTGCTTCATTGACAATGTATTGCATCGCCCCCGTGATGCTGTCTGTTTTTGCACCACTCGATGCTTGGCGCATCTTTTTGGTCATATCGTGCAAAAAGCGCTTCATCGCCTGTTGCGCCATCTTTTGTGCTTGAGCCTCATACTCTTTTGGTAAAAAACCTTTTTTAAGTGCTCTTTGCATCTCAGCTTCAACTGCAGCGTCTGCTTTTTGGTAGATCTCTTTAATGAGTGGTTCAACATTGAGTGCATCAAGCCACTCAAAAAACTCCACAACACTTCTCCCAACTATACCGTGTGCCTGTCTTACGTACTGTTGCCGTTCACTTTTGTTGGTATCGACAATCTCTTTAATATCATCCACCACAAACAGATAAATATCATCTCTTGATGTTATCTCAATATCTCGAGGGATTGCCAAATCAAACCAAAATCTTTGAAAATCTACTGTTTCCACCATATCATCTGTAATGATAGGATACGACGCACTAGTAGCTGTGAAGATGATATCAAACTCATTAACAGCCTTGTCAAGCTCACCATAATCATACACTTTAACACCACAATCACACGCCAAAGATTCCGCTTTTTGTCTTGTTCTGTTGGTGATGTAGGTATCGACGCCATCGGAGGTGAGATGTTTGGCACAAATCTCACTCATCTCACCCACACCGATCACAAGCGCTTTTTTACCACTGAGATTTTCCACTTTTTGTTTGATTTGATCCATTGCCACCGAAGCAACAGAGACAGGTTTTGAAGAGATATCGGTAAAATTTCGTACCTTTGCAGCAGTTTTAAACGCATGAGAAACCGCTCGAGAGAGTTTTTTACTAGCATAGCCTCGATCATGCGCAAATCGAAAAGCATCTTTGAGCTGTCCTGCAATCTGTGTCTCACCAACTACCATCGAGTCGATGGAACTAGCCACGGCAAAAAGGTGTTGGATCGCACTACTGTCATCAACTATCTTCGCTGTTTGCTTAATCTCCTCGATCGACATCCCACCCTTAAAAGTAAGCAGTGTAACAATATGGTTGAGTGCATCTTCGATATCGCTGCATGCAACATATATCTCCATTCTGTTACAAGTAGCGAGCATCATCGCTTCACTGATCGATGGAGACTGTATAAGCCTTTTTAAGCAGGCATCTTTTTCTTCATCTGAGTAGGTGTATTTCTCTCGTGTGGCAATATCGCTGTTTTTATGGGAAAAGCTGACTGTTAAATAGTGCATCAAAAACTTCTTTGTATCATGGTATCTAAAATAGCGACAAGTTCAGCATCTTCTGCCATCGCTTCTTTGGCTTCATCTGAAAGCTGTTTTGCAAGTTCAAATGACTTTTGAATTGTTTTGTATTGTGCCATATTCTGTTTAATCCACTGTAAATCAACCTCTTGAAGTTTTTTACCGTGAAGTGATTCAAGCCTGTGTTTATCTTGCGCATCTAGCGCGTGGTGTAGATAAATATACGGTAGCGTACACTTACCTTCAACAAAGTCATTCATAGCAGGCTTGCCAAGTGTCGCCTCATCGGAAGTGATATCTAAAATATCATCGATAATCTGAAACGAAAGTCCAAGATTTTTCCCATAGAGTGCGTGTTTTGCAGCATTTTTCTTAGCTAAAAGTGCCGCTGCTTTTGCTGCTGCTTCAATGAGTGTTGCAGTTTTAAGATAGAGCATATCAAGGTATGCTTGCTCATCGGCATTAAACGATTCTGCCATCTTTACATCCATCATCTCACCCTTACTTAGTGCCGTAACAGATGCAGCGATAGTTTGTGCCACGAGTGTATCAAACTTCACAAGCTCTGTAAAAGCTTTAGAGTAAAGGATATCTCCAAGCATCACCGCTGTTTTACTTCCATCGGTTGCATTGACCGATGGTTTGCCTCTTCGCATATCAGCATCATCGATCACATCATCATGTAGTAGTGAAGCAGCATGAATAAGCTCCACTATTGCTGCTAGAAGTGGTGCATCTTGATGCTCACCTGCAATTTTTAAAATCAGCTTTGCTCGCAGCCTTTTACCACCGCTGAGTGTTGCAAACAGCCTGCTTACCTCATCATACCCCACTTCATCTATCAATCTTTGTATCTCTGTTTCTACTCTATCCATCAGCCACTCTTCTTTTTTATCTCTTCAAGCCAAATTTTTGTCGCTTCAGTGTCATACAAGTATAACTCAAACTTCGCTTGATCTTTTTTTGTATCGAACTCTTTAAACTTCACCAAAATATACGGCACATTAAATGCATTGGCAGCACGCGGCTTTATCTGCACCCGAAAAGTTTGATTTTTATGGTTGAGTGCTAAAATATTTTGTGCTACATAGGAGTTGTACGATCGTAGCACCACAAGCCCACCGTTTACATAAAGTGTCCAACGAAATACCAAAAGCTTCTTTTCACCTTCATATTTTACAAGAATTTTCTTTGGCTCATCCTTTTGCAAGGAAAATTCCCACTTTAAGGAGTATTCATCCGCAAAACCCACACTAAACAATAAGATGAGTGTGATAAATCCCTGTAGTACTCTAGACACACATTACTCACATTTTGAAACAATATCACCTGTGAGTTCTATAAACAACGATTTTGCTTTTGTATCACAAAGTTCTTGATTTTGGAAACGAAACTGCTCCATTACACGGCTAAGATCCTCTGCATCAATCTGCTCTGCAAGTATCAACTCCATAATAGCCATCTTCTCTACAAGTTGTTCCAACTCAAACTCTACAACACCACGATTTGCTGTAAATACAACATCGAGGTATTTTGATTTTGGAGACCCTCCAAAAATATTATCTTCATCTTCAAACAGTGCTTCATATTTCATTATACATCTTCCTTTTGTTGAACTATTTGTGTACCGACACCCTCTGAGGTAAAAAGCTCTAAGAGCATCGAATGCTCCAGCCTTCCATCGATAATGTGCGCTTTATGCACTCCACCATCTATAGCTTCCAGACAAGCATCGACCTTTGGAACCATACCACCATGTATCACTCCATCTGCCTTAAGATCTTCAACATCTTGTTTGGTTAAGCTTGATATTAAGTTTTTCTCTTTATCTAACACACCCTCTGTATCGGTCAAAAAGATGATCTTATTTGCCCCTATCGCCTTAGCAACATACGACGCACAAAGATCTGCATTGATGTTATAACCCGGATGCCCCATCTCTTTGCCTGCTGCAATGGGTGCAATAACAGGGATAAAACTCTCAGCTATGAGGTTTTTCACCACCGATGCTTCCACATGAGTGATGTTACCGGTATATCCCCACTTTGCGGCATCTTTTGGCAGTGCTTTGATAAAGTGCGCATCTTTACCACTTATACCTATCGCTTTTGCTCCGTGAGAATTTAAAAGTGAGACAATCTCTTTATTGATCTCACCGCTGAGTATCATCTCCACAATGCGCATCGTCTCTTTTGTTGTTACACGCTGTCCGTCAATAAACTTGGTATCGATCTTTAAAGCATCAAGCATATCGGTAATCTTTTTCCCACCACCGTGGATAATAACAGGCTTGATCCCCACAAGATACATCAACAAGATATCTTCTGCGAACTTCTCTTTAAGCTCAGGGGATCTCTGCGCTGAGCCACCATACTTGATCACAACGATCTCTTTGCGAAACTCACGAATAAACGGCAAAGCATCTAAAAGGGTTTTAACTGTTTCTATTTTAGCTTTCAATATTTTTCCTAAAATTTTAATTTTGCAATTTTAGCAGATTTTTGCTTATGGGCACCTCTAAGTAAGAGGGTATCCGTCAACAGAAGCGTAGCGGAAATTCCAACTCAGACAACAAAAGGATCCTTAAAAAAAGACCCCTTTCCAAAAAAACTCTGCAACCATAACGATCACCAAAATCCCTGCAAGATTTAAAACTATTCCATAACGGATCATATCTTTAACATGCACCACTCCACTACTCATCGCGATCGCATTTGGCGGGGTGGCAATCGGCAGCATAAAAGCATAAGATGCACAGAGTGTTGCAACCATCATCAGCAGTGTAGTATTGATCCCTGCTTGTTGGGAAATGGAGTAAATTACCGGCAACATAATCGAAATAAGTGCAGTATTTGACGTAAGCTCTGTAGCAAAGGTGATCATAAAAGCTATAGCAAACAAAAGCATGATGGGTGAGAGTGTCGTCATATCTAAAAGATACGAAGCGATCTTATCTGCTAGTCCTGTCGCACTAAAAGCTTTTGCTATAGAAAAACCGGCACCAAAAAGCATGATGATCGCGTAGGGTACTTTATGATGATCATCTTCCCATGTAAGTATCTTAAACGGCGGCATAAAAAGTATCAGTCCAAAACCAAGCAAGATGCCACTTTCACTTAAACCCAAACCATTCCAATAAGGCCTAATAGGTGCATTGAGTATTAGTAAAAATATCAACCCTCCAAGCAATGCTAACACCTTTTTTTGCTCTTGTGTCATCTGCATCACCTGTTTCTCTCTTGCCACTTTTATCTCTTTAACACCGATACCAAGTAACATGCTCATAAAACCTATCATCACAATGACGAGTGGTGCAACCATCATCATCCACTGAAAAAACGGGATCATCTGCATATTATTCTCTTCCATAATCCCAAGCAGCACAAGATTTGGCGGTGTTCCTATGGGGGTGAGAATCCCCCCTATGCTTGCTCCATAGGCAATGGCTAGTGCAAAACGCAGTTTGAGCTTTTCATTGTCGGTGATAAAGATAGCAATGGTGATAAGTAGCAATGTTGTTGTAGTATTTGAGAGAATAGAGCTAAGCAACCCTGATGTCATCGCTAGTGAAAAGATCATCGCCCTTGGTGTTTGAGGGAAAATGTCAAGTATCTTCTCAGCGATCGTTACATGCAACTTCGTTTTCTCAACCGCAATCGCCACCAAAAATCCACCCAAAAACAGATAGATAATAGGGTGTGCGTAGTTGACGGTTGTTGCTTTGGTACTCAAGATTTCAAAAGATGGAAACAAAATGATCGGCATCAATGAAACAACACCCAAAGGTAGTGCTTCGTTTGTCCATAGTGTCACCAAAAGTGCTATAACCCCAACGAGTGCGCTTTGTTGCGGATTGAACACACTGCTTGCAGCGAAAAAAAATCCAAAAGCTATCACAAGTGCCAAGGCTATCTTTTTATATACAACCAAAATATTCTCCTAGCTTGTTAAAAGTGCATTGAGACTCTCAAGAGGAGCTTTGCCCTCTAGCATCTCATACACCTCTTTAGCAATCGGCAAATACAAATCATGCTTTAAAGCGATCTCATGGAGTGCATAAGCTGTGCCTATCCCCTCTGCCACCTCTCCTAGTTCTTGAAGGATCTGTTGTTGCGATTTTCCTTTTGCCAAACCAAGACCAACACGAAAATTTCTACTCATCGTCGAAGATGCCGTTAAGAACAGATCACCTGCTCCACCAAGACCTACAAAAGTGTCATCATCGGCATCAAATGCCCTGCCAAAACGCTGCATCTCAACAAGACCTCGCGAGATCAGTGCAGCGGCTGCATTGTTGCCAAGCTCAAGCCCATTACATATCCCAGCTGCTATGGCAATAACATTTTTATAGGCTCCTGCGATCTCGGCACCAATCACATCATCCGATACATAAGTTTTAATAAAATGGGGGAAAAATCCGGCAAATTCAAAAGCCAGTTCTTTGTTTTTTGAGTTAACAACCAAAGCTGTCGGCAGTGAGTGCATCACCTCTGTAGCAAACGAGGGACCTGAAAGAAAGGCGATGTTGCTATTGGGAATATGTGGCCGATAGATCTCATTTAAAAATCGTCCTGTTGTTGCTTCGATCCCCTTGGAAGCCACCAAAACTTTCTGCTTGCTAAAAACAAACTTCTCTTCAAGCCACAAGGCAACTTGCTGTGCAGGCACCGTTATTATAAGGTAGGGATATTTCAGTGCTTCTTCAAGAGTGACAAAATTATCCAGATCTCTTGGTGTTCTTGAGGTGATCACCACATCGTTGTTTTTACCAAGTGCAAATGCCAATGCATTTCCCCACTTTCCTGCACCAATCACTGCTATTTTACCCATTTGCTTCACCTATAAACTTTTTAAACTCTTGCAGATCTTTTTCATAACCTATCACCACAAAGAGATCCCCGTTGTGTATCTCTCTATATTTTGTTTTTGAGGAGTATATAAACTCACTGACACCATCATAAGTGATCACAGACAACACAATGATGCCATGATCTCTACTCCAGTTAATATCTGCAGGGTATTTTCCCTCAAAATGTTCTGCGTTATGGATCTCGATTTGCATCAGTTTTAAGCTACTCTCTTCATAGAGAATGTTGTGTAGTAAGTTGGTAATTATCGGCTTTTTTATCATATCTGCGATGATGAGCGCTGTTGTTTCAACAATCGGTATAACCTTTGTTGCACCTGCCATATATAACTTGTTGGCATCTTCTTGGTTTCTTGCTAGGGCGATAATATCAACATTCTCAAACGCTGCATGAAGCGATAAGGTCAAAAAAATATTCTGCGCTTCATTTTGCAAAGCACAAAAGATGATAGCATTTTGCATATCATAGTTTTCCCTAAGATCGTCCCAGTTGTCACTTAAATCAAACTGTTGCACACGATGCTGCTCTTCATCAGGCTCTTGCAGTCCAAACATAACAGCCTTGTCACACTTGGACTCTACACTTTCATAAATCTTTTGTGCATATTCATTGTTACCAAATATGAGAATAATCCTATTATTGGACATATTTTGCTCCTTTGGCTGTTTTAGAAGCAAGATATTTGGTAAACTCATGGATAAAAACATAGTTTCCGATAATGATAAGGACATCACCAACTTCTAACAATGTGCTATCTATCGGGTTAAAATAAAAATGCTGTTTTTCCTTTTTGTAGATCCCAATAAGAACAATACGAAACTTTATGTTGTTAAGCTCTCCCACCATTGAAATATTGTCTGCAACTCTTTGTGTGATAGGGATTTCATGGGTCTGTATGGTGGAGTCTTCACTACGCATCTCATGGATCGCTTCAAATGCCACAGGGTGCCCAAGATACTCTTTTGCAATAAGTCCTACAAACTCCTTATCATCCAAAATTTCATCAACACCGCAAGAAAGCAGTTTTTGTCGGTTTGCACTTTGCATCAAGAGAGATATAATCTTAATCCTCTTATCGATCGATCGCACCGTCAAAGCGGTATAAACATTCGCTACATCATCCTCTCTTGTACATAGAATTGCCGCTACTTGTTTTTCTATATTAAGATCAAGTTGCCTGTAGCTTTCCACCTGCCCAGGGTCATAAGCAAGAACCCGCAGTCCATCTTTTTTTGCCTGATTGACATTTTCTGGATCATTATCGAGCACCAAAAGATCAAAATCGGATCGCAACAATTTTTTTGCCAACTCTCTTGCGATATTTTCATACCCACACAAGATGTATGTGTTGGGGTTTTTTGCCACCTCTTGGATCACTTTTGCTTCTTTGATATCTTCAAGTTTTTCGCTAAATGCAGAAACAAATAATGAGGTTGTAAAAGCAAGCACAGAGATACCGGCTAAAATAACAATCACAGCAACAAACTGCCCCTCAGGTGTGACGGCAACCACATCACCATACCCAACTGTTGAGATGGTGACAATCGACCAGTAAAATGCTTCATACAAAGTATCTATAGGGGAAGATGGATTGTTTGCTTCCATCACATAGATAAGTACCGATGCAACAAAAATAACGATCGAAGCAAACATTGCCAAAGTAACAAATTCAAACTTTTTCGTTGCCAAGACAGAAGCAAAAGTGTTAAAACTTTTGGCATATCTAAAGATCTTAAAAACCCGAAAGAGGATAAACAAACGAAGAAGTCTCAACTCATGGAAAAACGGCATGATCGCTAAAAGATCTATAATTGCCTTGGCAGAAAACACATACTCCATTTTTTGCTTCAAAACTTGCTTAAAAACTTTCCATAAGCTAAATCGAGTACCTAAAAGATCACTATATTCATCTTCTTTGATAATAATATCAGTTACGCTACTGTGCACCCATAAACGCAAGATATACTCAACAAAAAAGATAAATGAGATCACATAGGCATTGAAAAAATTCAAAAGATCGTGAACATCTCTTTTAACCTCATAAATAAGGATCGCCACACTTGAAAAGATGAGAAACATCATAAAAAGATCAAAATATTTTTTGAGCTTAAAATCATCGTTTTCAAGAAGATTGTAAAAAAACCGTCTTCTCTTCTGGTACCACACAGAAGCTCTTAAAAAATAGGCAAAGTTGACTAAAAGACGGTTAAAAAGTTGCATCAGCCAAGCTTTTGTTTTAAGATCTCATTAACTGTTTGAGGGTTTGCGCTCCCTTTGCTTGCTTTCATCACCTGACCAACAAAGAAACCAAACAGTTTCTCTTTACCACCTTGATATTCAGCTACTTTATCTTGATTTGCAGCAATGATCTCATCACAAATCGCTTCAATCGCTCCTGTATCGTTAACCTGCTTGACTCCTAAGGCATCAATCACACCATCGACATCAAGGTTCTCCTCTACGAGTTTGTCAAGTACCTGTTTAGCTGCTTTACCACTGATGGTGCCATCTTCAATTCTCTTGACCAGCGTTGCAAGTTTCTTGGCATCGACATGGGTATTTGTAAGATCACTCTCCCCTTTGAGACGCCCTTGAAGCTCAACCAAGAGCCAACTCACACCGTTTTTAGCACTGATCCCCTCAGCCATCATATCTTCAAAATATTTCGCCATCTCAACATCTGAAGTGATCACACTCGCATGGTATTTGCTCACACCATACTCATCGACATAACGTTGCATCTTCTCATCTGGCAGTTCAGGGATCTTTGAGTAAGTTGCAAGCATTGCATCCGTTGCCACCACTTTTAAAAGGTCTGGCTCTGGAAAATAGCGATAATCTGCTGCCTCCTCCTTGCCACGCATCGATCGAGTTTCATTTTTGTTAGCATCATAAAGTCTTGTCTCTTGAACAATCTCCTCATCATAAACACCATCTTCCCACGCTTCAACCTGACGTGCAACTTCCACTTCGATCGCTTTTTGGATAAACTTAAAGGAGTTGATATTTTTAATCTCTACACGCGTATAAAGATTTGCATCCCCTTTTGGACGGATCGAAACATTTACATCACATCGAAACGACCCCTCTTGCATATTTGCATCGGAGATATCAAGATAACGCACAATCGCATGAAGTTTTTTAAGATACAAAACTGCTTCATCGCCATTTCTCATATCTGGCTCAGATACAATCTCAAGCAGTGGTGTACCTGCACGGTTAAGATCAACCTTGGAGATATCACCATCGTGGATATTCTTCCCTGCATCTGCCTCAATATGTGCACGATTAATTCGGATCACCTTGTGTGAGCCATCTTCAAAATCGATTCTGAGTTTTCCATGCTCCACAACAGGCGTGTAAAGCTGTGTGATCTGATACGCCGATGGAGAATCAGGATAGAAGTACGATTTGCGATCAAAATAGGATGTTTTGTTGATTGTTGCATCGATCGCTGTACCAAACATGATCGATTTGTGCAACACCTCTTTATTAAACACAGGCAGCGCACCTGGTAGTGCCAGACATGTTGGGCAGGTGTTAGTGTTTTGTTTATGGTTAAAACTCGTAGGACATGAGCAAAAAAGTTTTGTTTTTGTATTTAACTGTACATGGACTTCAAGTCCGATGACCACTTCAAACATAGGGTTCCTTGAGATTAAAAATTATAAGTGCTTTATATTAGCGAAATTATCTTTTAATATCGCTAAAATCAGCTTTTAGAGTTTAGGATCTGCTCGAGTAGGTGTGTCTGTTTTTTAAGCTCTTGAACTCTTTGTTTATTGACCAAAAATGCATCTAATACAAGCAGAAGAAATAAAGAGAGTAGAATGAAAAAGAGTGTTAAAAAAATTGCTATGGAAAGTCCAAAATGGATGGAGATATTAAAAACGAAAAAAGCACCAAAGAGGATGATCCCCCATGATGCTCCTAGAAGGAATTTGATCACTTTTTCAAAAGTGTCATGTTTCATAAGGAACTCTTAGTGTTCCTCAACAACTACGGCACCTGCAAGGTAAACATACGTCAACATCATAAAGATAAACGCCTGTAAAAAAGCACCAAATGTCAAAAGAGCAAAAGGGATCAGTGGCAATACCCAAGGAGCAAGCATCAAGATAACTGCCAAGAACATATCATCCCCTTTGATATTACCAAAAAGACGGAAGCTAAGAGAGATGATACGGGAGATATGTGAAACGATCTCAACAGGGAACATCAACCATGCCAACCACCATACAGGACCTGTAAAGTGTTTAAAGTATTTAACAACACCATGCATTTTAATACCGACAAAATTGTAATAAACAAAGACACTCAACGCTAAAGTAAGCGTCATATTTAAGTTTGCAGAAGGTGCTTCAAATCCTGGGATAATACCGATAGCATTGGCGATAAATACAAATAACCCAATCGTTGCAACAAGTGGAACATACTGACGTGCATGTGTTTTACCCATCACATCTGTACCCATTTGTAAAACACCGCTAAGATATGCCTCCATAAGATTTTGCGTCCCTTTTGGTACAAGTTGGAGGTTACTCATAGCCATTTTTGCCAACACTACAGCAATAAGCGCCGAAAGAACCATGTGTGCTAAAAATAAAAAGTCATGTTGCTCAGAAATCAATCCGAAAAAAGTAAATACCTCACCCATTTGGTGTGCTCCCTTAAATTATTAGTTGCGAAATTCTACTCGAATTTGGATTAAATTATTATAAGTCTGCTATAATTTAGCTAAATTTTTCTAATAGGAGAGAGATATGAAGCCAATCTACCCACTTTTAACAGTTGCTCTTGGTGCAACACTTGTTTTTGCCAATCAACCACAGCCGATTCCCAATGATGTTGTCAACAAAGGAGAAATGGCCACCAAGTTACTTATGCAGACACTTGGTCAAAATATGAAAAAAAACCTCAAAAAAGGAGGTGTTTTACAAGCACTTGATTTTTGTTCTCAAGAGGCTTATACGCTCACGCAACAAGTCAATGACAATCTACCCAATGGTATCAATGTTCAAAGAACCTCTTTACAAACAAGAAGTCCACTCAACAAACCCACTGCAGATGAACAAGCTGTACTGCAAGAGTTGCAAAAACTTCAAAACCAAGACAAAAAATTACCAAAATACTTAATAAAACAGCTTGATGGTACAACGTACAAATTTTATAAACCACTTGTTATTAATAAAAAAGTATGTCTGCAGTGTCACGGCAATATCACTAATAAAAAACTTAAAGATGCAATCTCAAAACGTTATCCAGAAGATAAAGCGATAGGATACAAGATGGGAGATCTTCGAGGTGTGGTCGTAACAACCATTAAAAAGTAACAACGCAAAAGTATGCCTATTTGGCATACTCCACTGCCCTGCTTTCACGGATCACATTTACCTTAATCTCACTTGGGTACTGCACTCGCTCCTCGATCTCTACGGCGATCTCACGAGCCATAAGTATCGACTCATCATCGTTAATAAGTGTCGCATTAACAATCACTCTAACTTCACGCCCTGCATTGATAGCATACGCCTGTTTTACACCTGTATGTGATGAAGCGATCTCTTCAATCTCGGTGACCCGTTTTAAGAAACTCTCAAGCACCTCACGTCTAGCCCCTGGACGTGCAGCTGAAAGTGCATCTGCAGCACATACTGCACCACACTCGATCGACTTAATCTCCTCTTGTGCATGATGCGCATAGATAGCGTTAATAACTACGGCATCTTCATTATAACGACGACACACCTCTGCACCGAGATCAACATGGTTCCCCTCATGCTCATGTGTTAGAGACTTACCAATATCATGTAACAGTCCCGCTCTTTTAGCGATCTTAGGATCACCCCCCATCTCTGCTGCCATCACTCCTGCTAGGTGTGCTACTTCAAGGGTATGTGCGAGAGCATTTTGTCCATAAGATGCACGATAACGCAATCTTCCTATAAGTTTCATCAACTCAGGATGTACCACACCGATATCAAGTTCAGAAACAATCTCTTTACCCTCTTGTAAGATCTTCTCTTCAAACTCACTAGAAACCCTCTCAAAGATCTCTTCGATACGTGCAGGCTGAATCCTTCCATCTTCGATCAGTAACTGTAAAGTTTTTGTCGCAATGGCACGTCTATAAAGGTTAAAACTACTCACTACTATGGCATTTGGGGTATCATCGATGATAATATCCACACCAAGCAGTGTCTCAAGTGCTTTGATGTTACGACCATCTTTACCGATGATACGCCCTTTAAGCTCATCATTTTCAAGATGAACAAGATTTGTCAAACGCTCCGACGCAAACTCTCCTGCAAAACGGCTTGTTGCCTGTGCTATGATGTAGTTTGCTTTCTTTTGTGCTTCCTCTCTTGCTTTATTTTCATACTTTCGTACAATATGTGAGATCTCACCTCGTGATTTCTCCTCCACTTTTTCAAGAAGTATATTTTTTGCTTCCTCCTGTGTCATCCCTGCACTGTGCTCTATGGCACGAACTGCTTCTTCGATCTTTTGATCATATTTTTTCTTCAGTGACGCTAACGATCTTTCATTTCTCTCAATATTAACTTTTTGTGCCTGAAGCGCTCTTGCTTCATTTTGAAGTTTTTCCTCCTCTACACTCTTATAGTGCGCAAAGGCATTCTCTTGTTGACGAAGTTGTTCCTCTCTTTGTGCAAAATCGGCTCGCGCACGATCCTTTGCACTGTCAAACTCTTTTTTCGCTTCGATCTCAATCTCACGAGCTTTAAGACGCGCCCGCTCAAGCAGGGTCTGCGCTTCGTTCTCTATCGCATTGGCTTTTGCTTTTGCCTGCTGTGTATAAACTTCAAAATTCGCACTTGTTATTTTCTTAGAGATGAAAAAACCGATAAGCCCACTGACGATGGCAGTACCACCACCCATGAGAATCTCGTTTAACATCTTTCTTCCTTACCGATAGCCATAGCGCCTTTTGATCTCTTTACGAGGTGTCATAAGGATATCTGCTTGCACATCATCTGCATCACATAACTTCTGTTTTGTATAACATAGTTCCGGCTGCACAAAAATCACATAAGGTTTTTTTTTCAATTTTGCAAAAAACCTGTCATACATCCCTTTGCCAAAACCTACTCTTTTCAAATCTCCATCAACACCGATACTCGGCACTATAGCAATATCTATTTTTTTTATATCTCTCAATGAATTATCCGCTTCAAAAATTCCAAAACTTTTTTTCTTAAGCGGCAACCTAAATGGTACCATCTTAAAACTTTCGCCTTCCATAAACGGTAAAAAAATATTGTTATTTTTTCTCATTTTTTGCATCACGTTTATCACATTTGCTTCAAATGGTAACGGATAGTAAAACAAGATATTCTTCCCTCGTAATTGTTTTAACTGTAGCATAAGCCTTCGTTGCAACAGAGCATCTTTGTAGAACTTGTTAAATTTTTTCGCATTTTTGATTGTTTGTAAAGATTTTTTTCTAAAAATCTCTTTTGTAAGTCTCATGTAACATCTTTATAGGTATAATTTTACTCAAATTTTACACAATCAAGGCAAAAAACAATGTTAAAGCGATCTTTTCTCTTTGTATCTATCCTTCTGAGCCTCTTTGTAGCCGGATGTTCGTCACAAGATGAGCAAAACGATGCCAATGCAATCCTCTCTACCAATGAGTTTGTCTTAAAAGATCTTTCAAAAAAAGAGTATGTTATCAAAAAGCATAACCAGGGTTTTGTTCTACAAGGCAGTGAAGATAAAATTCTTATTCTCGATATTTTTGCAACATGGTGCCCCCCTTGTCAAGCAGAAGCAAAACATTTAACCCACCTACAAAAAGTGTATAAAGACAAGCTTGTTGTCATCGGTATTACAGTTGAAGATAATATTGAAGATACAAAGCTGATCAATTTTAGAGATAAGCACAACGCCAAGTACCCACTCGCAAACTCAAGTGAAAACAGAAGAATCATCAATGAAGTGGCAAAAAAACTCAATGTTGGGAGAAACTTCGGTATTCCACTCATGGCAATGTATAAAGATGGAAAGCTTATTAACTACTATCAAGGTGCAACGGAAGAGGAGTTTATCGAGAGTGATATCAAAAGGGCATTAGGGAAGTAGCTGATGCTAGGATTTATCAAAAAGTCGCTTAACAAAACTGCCGATGCGATCAAAGCAGTTGCACCGAAAAAAAAGGTTACATTTAGCAAAGATGAGATTGAAGATATCCTTCTTGAAGCGGATGTGGAGTACGATCTTGTTGAGATCATCATCAACGAGATCTACCAAGAGAAAGTCACCCGTGAGATTCTTCGCTCCAAACTCCTTGCAACCCTTTCTTATGAGCCTTACAAAGATCCGGAGTTTACACCACCTTTTGTAGAGCTGATAGTGGGTGTCAATGGTGCTGGAAAAACAACCACCATCGCAAAACTAGCAAAACGCTACAAAGATGAGGGTAAAAAAGTGATGCTAGGAGCTGGTGATACATTCCGTGCCGCAGCGATTGAGCAACTTACCCTTTGGGCAAACAAACTCGACATCCCAATTGTTTCTTCTAAACAAGGACACGATCCTTCCGCTGTTGCTTACGATGCAATCGATTCCGCAAAAGCAAAAGGGTTTGATCGTGTTATCATCGACACAGCTGGGCGACTCCACACACAAACAAACCTAGCTAACGAGCTAAAAAAGATCAACCGCATCTGTGACAAAGCCCATAGCGGTGCACCTCATAGAACAATGTTGGTTATTGACGGCACACAAGGCAACTCTGCTATCACACAAGCAAAAGCGTTTAACGAGATGATCGGAATTGATGGCATCATTATCACCAAGCTTGACGGTACAGCCAAAGGTGGCAGTATCTTCTCGATCGCCTACGCACTCAAACTTCCAATCTTTTACGTAGGAACAGGTGAGCAACCGGAAAACCTCACACCGTTTGACAAATACGAATTTGTCGATGGACTGCTTGATGCTATCTTTGCAGAGGAAGAAAACTAATAACACACCCTCACAATATGACAAAATGTCATATTTTTTCCACTTCATACAGATTTTTTATACAATTACGTACATATTTTACTAAAAAGAAAAATCATGGCAAAAGTAAAAACCCTTTTTGAATGTCAACATTGTGGTCTAACAACACCAAAATGGATGGGAAAATGTACCAACTGTGGGGCGTGGGATAGTTTTATCGAACTTAACAAACAACAGCAAGAGGTGCTTAAGCAAACCAAAGCAACCTCTGCACACACAACCAAAGCACTCAGTATCAACGATGTGGTAGAAGATGAGATTAAACGTTTTAGCTCTTTAGATGCTGAACTTGACAATGTTTTAGGTGGGGGGATCGTTCCGGGGAGTCTCACACTTATTGGTGGAAGTCCGGGAGTTGGAAAATCTACACTGCTGCTTAAAACAGGCTCAAATATCGCTTCAACAGGTAAAAATGTACTCTATGTCTCAGGGGAAGAGTCTGCTTCACAGATCAAACTGCGCGCTAACAGACTCAACTCCAACCATGACACCCTCTATCTTTTAAGTGAGATACGACTTGAACAGATCCTTGTGGAGCTTGAGGAGCGAAGGTACGATTTTCTCATCATCGACTCGATCCAGACCATCTACTCCGAAAACATCACTTCAGCACCCGGAAGTGTCACACAGGTGCGCCAGATCACTTTTGAGCTGATGCGCATAGCCAAAGAGAAAGATATCGCTATATTTATCATAGGACACATCACCAAAGAGGGAAGCATCGCGGGTCCTAGGGTGCTTGAGCACATGGTGGATACGGTGCTCTATTTTGAAGGGGACAGTTCACAAGAGCTTCGCATCCTTCGAGGGTTTAAAAACCGCTTTGGTGCAACAAGTGAGATCGGTGTATTTGAGATGCGTCAAGATGGGCTTTTTAGTGCAACCGATATTGCATCGCGATTTTTTAACCGCAATTCCAACCAACCAGGCTCAGCCCTTACTGTCATTATGGAGGGAAGCCGACCCATCATCTTAGAAGTGCAAGCGCTTGTTTCAGAGTCACACACACCAAATGCCAAACGCCAAGCCACAGGGTTTGATAACAATCGCCTCAATATGCTTCTAGCTTTGCTTGAGCGAAAACTTGAGATACCACTCTCAGGATATGATGTCTTTATCAACATCACCGGTGGGATCAAGATCACCGAAACAGCAGCTGATCTTGCTATACTAGCTGCAATCATCAGCAGTTTTCGCGATCGTGCCATCTCCAAAGAAACGGTCTTTATCGGTGAGGTCTCACTTGTAGGGGATGTGCGTGAAGTATATGCACTTGACAACCGTCTCAAAGAGGCAAAGATGCAAAAGATCACCAAAGCACTTGTAGCAAAAAAACCACTAGAGAAAACTTCTATCAAAACATATATAGTTGATGAAGTTACCAAATTACTACAGTGGTACTGATTTATCACCGAACAACCAATAAAAAGTGCAGTTTTTAGATAAAAGTTGTATAATTTGGGAATTTAAAATTTGATGTTCAAGGTTTTTATATGATAGACGCAGAAGTTAGAAGTGAAGAGAGATTTTCAAGGCTTGCATTGGCCTATGAAACACAAGAGGAGAAGCAAAAGGTTTGTCAAATAATTGATGAGCATACCGCAAAACACGATATGCAACCAGAGATCCACACAACAAACACTTCAAGTGGCAAAGAGGTGCTTGTGATCGAGTATCATGATGATTGCTCTCGTGAATCGGGTCAAATCTTTGAAGATATCCTCTGTTCATTAGAGATCAAAGTCTGTAGCTAACAGAGTGGTTGCATGAACATCAAACAATACGCTGAAGGTAACAAACTCTTTCGTGCATACTTTAAGAAAAACAGAGAATCGCTCCAAGAGCTAGTCAAAGGGCAAAAACCAAAAGCACTTTTTATCGGCTGTTCTGACTCAAGAGTGATCCCCGATTTGATGCTACAAACCAATCCGGGTGATCTTTTTGTCGTCAGAAACGTAGGAAATTTTGTTCCACCCTACAAGCCGGATGAAGATTTTCATGCAACCGCATCTGCTATAGAATATGCCGTCAGCGTTCTTAAAGTTCAAGAGATTATCATCTGCGGTCACACCCACTGCGGTGCATGTCGCCATCTTTATGAGCCTATAGAGGATGATTCTCTCATACACACAAGAAAATGGCTAGAACTTGGTGAAAGTGCTAAAAAGTCAGCTCTTTTAAGTTTGGGAAACAATGCAGACAAAGAGGAACTTTTAAGGCTTACTGAAAAACTCTCTGTTGTCAAACAGATAGAAAACATTTTGACCTATCCAAATGTTATCAAAAGATTTGAAGCGGGTGCATTGCATATACATGGTTGGTGTTACGACATTGAAAATGGTAAAATTGAGTACTATAATGCTGATGCATACGAGTTTTTACCACTCAATAATCTCATTGCATCGCAAGAAGTTTAAGTTTTTTTTGTAAAATTTGATATACTAACACAATAATATTTCAAGGATGAAGCATGGCTGAAGAAGAAGTAAAAGAAGAAGAATCTGCACCAAAAGAGAAAAAATCGAGCAATCTGTTATTGATCATTATCATTGTTGTACTTATACTGATCATTATCCTTGGTGCTATTGCATTTTTATTTATAGGTGGTGATGGGGAAGAGCCTGTACAACAGGTACAACAGCAAGAGAAGCCAAAAAATGTAAAAAAGAGATCTTATGCACAAGATGAGAGTCTAAGATCGCTTGATGATATTGGCATTCTCTACCCACTCGATACATTTACAGTTAATCTCAAAAGTGATTCAGGAAGAAGGTTTCTTAAGACAACCATCTCTCTTGAACTTGAAGGTGAAGAGCTCAGTATGGAGCTTGACGCCAAATCTGCTGTTCTTCGTGACAGGATCATTAGAATCCTTTCATCAAAAACACTTGAAGAGGTCTCCTCTAAAAAAGGCAAAGCAAAACTGTCACAACAGATCGTAGATACCCTTAACTCTATGATAACAGACGGCCGCATCAAAGGGATCTACTTTACCGAGTTTGTTATTCAGTAATGCTTGGAGTTGATCTTGTAAAAATCTCAAGAATCGCTCAGATGATGGAGCGGTTTGGGAAAAAGGCTTTACAGAGGTTTTTACACCCCGAAGAGATAGAGCTTGTTAAAAACGAACAAACAGCTGCTGGATTTTGGGCAACCAAAGAAGCAGTCGCCAAAGCTCTTGGTTGTGGCATCGGGAGTGAGTGCTCTTTTTTTGATATTAAAATATACAAAACACCAAAAGGAGCACCAAAACTCTCTTTTTCACAAAAGCTTGTGCAAAAGTTTAACATCGAAGATGCTTCTCTTTCTATCACTCATGATGGAGAGTATGCCATCGGTGTTGTAGCTCTGCAATCAACCACCACCGACAAAATCGAGCAATTCTAGTTTATCGCCATCTTTTAGCTCGTAAGAGTTCCAAGTGTCTTGTTTTACAATCTGCATATTCACAGCAGCAGCCATCACTTTATCTTCAAGGCAAAGCTCTTTTAACACATCTAAAAGTGTGAGTCCCTTTTGGAACTCTTTTGTTTCACCGTTTATCACTAATGTCATCATCTCTTTTCCGTATAATTTTTTAGAAAATTGTAGCGGTAAAACTTGAATTATAGCTTTGAAATATGTTTAGCCAAAGCCTTTAATTCCTCTTCGTTAAAATTAGCTATCTGCGCTTTCATGACACCCTTCATAGTGCTACCATAAGTACCAGCTTTGTAACCGTGAAATGCTGTCATAATTTTTTCTTCACTCCATCCTCTAATAACATGAGACTTATTTAAAGCTTTTTTCTCAGCATTTGCACCATGGCATGCAACACATTTACTAAAAAGTTTGGCACCATTGATTGCAGGTTTTAGCTCTTGCACCACTTTTGTAACTTCTTGCTTCATCTCTTTCTTGACAACTTCTACCTCTTTTTTAACGGGCTTTGTAATCTTGACTTGTTTTACTTCTTCTTGTACAGTCTCTTTTTCTTTAGTGACAGGCTTTTGTGGTTGTACTTTTGTTTCACTCTGGGTGACTTCCTGTTTTGCTACAGGTGCAGTTTCTTGCTCTACTGTACTCTCTTGCTTATTTTCGCTACACCCTAGTAAAAATAGTGCTACTACTGTCGATAAAACAATTTTATTCATTGTTGCTCCTTGGAATGATTCGTTTGATTATACAGATATTATTGATACACCAAACTTAAATTGTTTATGTAATTTCGCTATAATCGCGATATGAATTTTGAACCGTACCCATTTGAAAAACTGAATAATCTACTACAGGGCATTATACCAAACAATGCTTACGAGCCATCCGCTTTAACGATCGGTGAACCCCAGTTTGATACACCGGAGTTTATCCAAAAAGCACTCTGTGACAACGCACCACTGCTTAAAAAGTACCCAAAAACAGGCGGCGAAGAGATACTGCGCAAAGCGATGCGAGATTTTGTTGCATCACGCTTTGGGGTCACACTCTCAAATGAGCAGATCATCCCAACTTTTGGAACACGCGAAGTGCTTTTTAACTTTCCGCAGTTTTTACTTAGCGACAAACCACAAAGTGTGATGGCATACACAAACCCTTTTTATCAGATCTATGAAGGTGCGGCGATTGCGACAAACTCTAAAGTTTATCACCTCAACCTTACCAAAGAGAATAATTTTAAACCAACGATAGATGAAAATATCTTAAGTAAATGTGATCTTGTGATTTTAAACTTTCCCAACAACCCTACAAGCGCAACGCTCACACTCGATGAGCTTTCACAGTGGGTAGAGTTGGCACTCAAACACAACTTTGTACTACTCAACGATGAGTGCTACAGCGAAATCTATACCGATGCAAAAATCCCCTCTTTGCTTGAGGCATCACTTCATGTAGGCAATGATGATTATAAAAATATTTTAGTGATTAACTCCATCTCCAAACGCTCCAGCGCACCTGGGCTTAGAAGTGGATTTATCGCCGGTGATGCAAAGATTTTAAAAAGCTACATGCAATACCGCACATACATAGGTGCTGCCTCTCCACTACCACTGCAACACGCTGCTGCACTTGCTTGGAGCGATGAAGCACATGTAGAGAGTTCACGAAAAATCTATAAAGAAAACTTCGAGATCGCCAAAGAGATTCTAGGCACTGCAATTCCAGAAGCAACCTTTTACATTTGGCTTTATGTTGGTGATGCGCTTGATTTTACAAAAAAGCTCTATAAAGAGTTCAATGTCAAAGTGCTTCCGGGGGAGTTTTTGGCAAGAGATGATGACAAGGGTGAAAATCCGGGTGTTGGGTATGTTCGCATCGCACTTGTAGAGAACCCAACCAAAACAAAAGAGGTGCTTATGCGCATCAAGGAGTGTTTAGGTGAGTAAAGTAGAAGAGCTAAAAGCAAAGGTGCTCAAAGCACAACAAGAGGCTGATATCGCATCTTTGTATGTTTTAGAGTCACAAGCACACGAAGTGTTTGATGAAGAGACTCTACATGGATATTATGCCAATATCTTGGACCTCGCACTTGAGAGACTCACAGAAACCCTTGAAGCAAAAACACAATTTGATATAAGTGAAGTACAGGATTTTGCAACACTTCGCGCTTTGTATGAGTATGCGATCGAGCATTACCATGCCGATCAGAAAAAAGATGCCGCGGCACTTTTTGAGATACTCTCAGGATTAAGTAACGACAAAAAATTCTCTGATGCGATGCAGATCCACCAAGCAGCTGCACAGAGTGATTTGAGTCTCGATCAATTTTTAGAAAAAATTGCCGATATAGCTACGACACAAGAGCAAAAAAGTTTTTATATCAACGCTTTTACAAAAGAGGCACAAAAATTGCTCAAAGACTCCCAAAGCAAGGGGGATAACTAAATGAAGATACACTTTATCGGCATTGGCGGCATCGGGATCTCAGGTTTGGCGCAATATATGCACTTTCAAGGGCATGAGGTAAGTGGCTCAGACATCAAAGATACCGTGATCGCACAAAAACTTCGTGATCTGGGGATCAAAGTCACAGTTCCACATAGCGCTGATGCGATTAGTGATCAAGATCTTGTGATCCACTCCGCTATTATCCGCCCTGACAATCCAGAAGTTGTAGCAGCCAAAGAGAAAAAGATCGAAGTGATGGCACGACGCGAAGCACTGCTAAAGATCTTAAATGATAAAAAAGTTTACTCCGTTGCAGGAGCACACGGTAAAAGCACCACAACAGCAATCCTCGCTTCGATCATGCAAGGCTCAGCAATCATTGGTGCCGAGTCCAAGGCGTTTGGCTCCAATGTGCGCTACGATGCAAGTAACGATACGATGATCTTTGAAGCAGATGAGAGTGACGGCAGTTTTATCAACTCCAACCCCCACTGTGCGATCGTTATCAATGCTGAGCCGGAACACATGGAGTACTATGACTACAACTACGACAGATTTTATGAGTCGTACAAAACTTTCATCCGCTTGGCACCTTCCAAGATACTCAATGCAGAAGACCCTTTTCTAGCAACCCTTCAAGATGAGTTTAGCGATGCTTCATGGCTGTACCCTAGCAAAGATATTCAAGATATCGAATTTGTTCTCATCAACGACGAGCCACACACAAGATTTAAACTCAAAGATCTAGGCAGCTTTGATGTTTGGGGGTTTGGCAAACATATCGCCATCGATGCTTCTTTAGCGATCCTAGCAGCAAGCCAGAGTATGGATATTGAGAGTATCAGAAAAAATCTCTTAAACTTCAAAGGGATCAAAAAACGCTTCGATATCATCAGCAAAGGTAACGGCAGTGTGATCATCGATGACTATGGGCACCACCCAACAGAGATCAAAGCAACATTCCAATCGGTCAAAGAGTATGCACAGCTTAAAGGGTTTGAGAAGATCACAGCGATCTGGCAGCCACACAAATACTCTCGCACTATCGATAATCTTGAAGAGTTTATTAAGTGTTTTGAAGGGGCGCAGGAGCTTATCATCTTACCTGTTTGGGCAGCAGGTGAAACACCCAGAGATATCGACTTTGCACATAAATTTGAGCGTTACAACCTTACACTCGCAGACAAAATACAAAGAGCCAACAACCATATCAAGGTTGTCAAAGACAAGCAAGAGTTAAAAACACTTGACAACGGTCTTATCATCGGCTTTGGTGCTGGAGATATCACCTATCAGATCAGAGGTACCGCATAGTGGCATACATCTTTGGACTCATCGTTGTTGGGCTGCTTTTTTTAGCTCTTCACTATTTTACCGAGCTTACAAAATCACAAAAGCTCATCGTTAGCTCCACCTTCTTTATAGCCGTTAGTGGTGCCATAATGTATAACAACTATGCCCTAAGTGAACAGCAACGTGTTTTGGAAGTTATCAAAAAATTCCAACGGGGTCAAAGCGTTAGATGTAACGGCATCGAGATCAATGCCACTTTTTATGATCTTAGTGATGGCACCCAAACCTTTATAGGCAAAGAAAACACCCCACACTACGCCCAGATGGTGAGAGCCTCACAGTGCAAATAGAGCAACTCCTTACACAACTTGATCTTTACAACCACATCGATCAGTTAAGAGATTTTTTCTCCAGAGAGACTCCCCTTTATATGCAGGGGGATCAAGAGTTGCATTACCGCTACATCAAAGCGCTTGACAAACTTGAATTTAACGCACCTCCAAAGATCGCTAATCTCACCACTGTTCAAAACCATCTTAAAAAACACGGTGCACTTAGTTTTGAGCAGATCTTTGAGATAGTCAAAATAGTACGCTATTTTCGCTACCTTAAAAACAAAAACTTTGAGTGTATTATTGGTGAATTTGTCGATAGAATCGAAATCCCGCAAAGTTTTACAGAGATAGAGAAATATTTTGACTCACAAGGCAATTTTGAAGAAAATCTTGATGAGGAGCTTTTTAGACTCTCCCAAAGAATCAAAGAGTATAAACATGAAATTGCCTCATCACTCAAACGACTCATCAACAGCCAAAAACTCTCAGGGTATCTTGTGGACTCACAAATCCACTTTGTCAACAATGAAGAGTCTCTTTTGGTGCGTGGAGGGTTTAATCATGTCTTAAAAGGCTCCGTTGTTGGACGCTCCACTGGTGGGTTTTTCTATGTAGCCCCCGATAGTATCCTAAAAACCAAAGAGAAGATACGCTTTGTTAAGCAAGAGAGACAAGCGATCTTTTACAGTTATGCCAAAGAGTTCTCCCATACACTTGAGCAACTTCTACCTTTTATAAAATTTATCGACAAAGAGTTTGAGCGCTTTGATCACTATCAGGCGCGTGTGTTGTTTGCGCGGGCGAAAAACTTACAGATTATCAAGGCAAAACCTCATAAAAATATAGTTCTAAAAGACTTCATCCACCCTGCACTGCACCATGCCAAACCTATCAGTGTTGATTTTACACACAATATTCTCATGATCACAGGTGTCAACGCCGGTGGTAAAACGATGCTTCTGAAATCTTTACTCGCTGTAGCACTGATGGCGCGCTACATCATCCCAATGCGTCTCAATGATAGCAAAAGTGATGTAGGATCGTTTAAATCGATCGATGCAATCATCGATGATCCCCAAAATGTAAGTAACGATATCTCCACTTTTGCAGGTAGGATGCAGCAGTTTGTTCAGATTTTCAAACAAAAAGATGCGCTCATCGGGGTTGATGAGATAGAGCTTGGAACCGATAGCGATGAAGCGGCAGCACTTTTTAAAGTGATCTTGGATGATCTCATCAAGCGTGGGCAAAAGATCATCGTCACCACACATCATAAACGCCTCGCTGCACTTATGGCTGATCGTGATGATGTGGCCTTGCTTGCTGCGATCTACGACGAAGAGCAGCGTAAACCCACTTATGAGTTTTTGCAAGGGATCATCGGTAAAAGTTATGCGTTTGAGACAGCAAGCAGATACGGCATAGCCCCAACTTTAGTTGCACAGGCAAAAAAAGTTTATGGGGACAACTCCGAAAAACTCTCTTTACTCATTGAGCGGGGTAGTGAGCTTGAGCGGGAACTCAAAGCAAAACACGCTCAAGTTGATGCCAAACTTGAAGAGTTAGCCCAAAAAGAGCGCGCACTCAAAGAGGCAAAAGAGGCGTTACATGTAACGATCGAGCAGGAAAAAGCTGCACTCAAACAAAGCTACGCCGAAGCGATCGAAGCGGCAAAAAAGGCTGCACGAGGCACAGATACCAAAGAGATCCACCGCTCAATGAACAAAGCAAAACAAAAGCTCCCTCGCGAGCAAAAAAGCGAGATAGTGCGTGATATAGAGTTTCAAGTGGGTGATGCAGTGAAGTATCACTCCCAAAGTGGAATCATCACCGCTATGAAAGGCAAAAACGAGGCGATCGTGGAGATCAACGGTATGAAAGTGCGAGTTAAAACCAAACACCTCAAACCCACCAAAATCGTCAAACCAAAACCAAGAACCGATGTGCACTTAAATGTTGAGAAAAAAGCGGGATTAAAGTGCGATCTTCATGGTATGCGAAGTGAAGAAGCATGTGAAGTGCTTGATAAGTTTCTTAACGATGCGCTTATCAACGGATGGGATGAAGTGTTGGTGTATCATGGCATCGGTACAGGCAAGCTCTCCCATGCTGTCAAAGAGTTTTTAAAACACCACCCAAGGGTGAAAAAATTTGAAGATGCACCGGCTCATAGAGGTGGCTTTGGTGCAAAAGTGGTCTCTTTATAGATGAAAGTAGCGATCATTGGAGCAGGAGCAAGCGGGCTTTTATGTGCGATTGAGTGTGCAAAAAGTGGTGTGGAAGTTGATCTGTACGAGCAAAATAACAAACCCGCCAAAAAGATTCTTGTCTCAGGCAATGGACGCTGTAACATCTCCAACACATCGTTAGATGCAGCCGACTTTTTCTCACAAAACCCAAATTTTGTGGAGTATGCGATCAAAACTTTTAACTTTAAAGCGTTTGAAAAAATGATGCTTACACTTGGACTGCCCCTTACTGCACTAGAAGATGGTCGTGCTTATCCACTAAGTAACGAAGCAAAATCGGTTGCCAATATCTTAGTACAAAGTGCAAAAAACTTTGGAGCAAACCTCATCACCGAACATAAAGTCAACTCTTTGAGTGAACTAAAAAATTACGATGCCGTTGTGGTTGCAACAGGAAGTGAAACAGCAAGCCATCTTGGTGGATGCGATGATGGGTACAAATTTGCCAAAGAGTTGGGGCACAATATCATCCCAACCTATCCATCTTTAGTGCAGCTTGAGCTTGACTCCCCCTACCCCAAAAAGATGAGTGGTGCAAAAGTTGAAGGTGAGGTTTCACTGCATATCAACGGCATAAAAGAGCAAACAATCAGCGGTGATATCCTCTTTAGCGATTACGGCGTTTCCGGTTTTGCTATTTTAGATATCTCACAAACGGCAAGCGTAGCACTTTTAAATGCCCAAGCAGTCGATATTGTACTTAATCTTTTACCAAAAATGACTACGCAGCAAATAGCAGTTTTTTTACTCAATACATCAAAAAACAACCCATCGCTAACACTTTTTGATATTATTCACAACCTCCTGCCACTAAAGATCACACAAGCCGTTTTACTCTCTTTGAACCTAAGTCCTACACAGACAACATGCGATACGAAACTAACCAAAAAGATCGCCAACCGTATCACACAATGGAAATTTGAAGTCAGCGACACACACGGATTTCGCCACGCTGAAGTAAGTGGGGGTGGTGTTGATACCACACAAATAAATCCAAAAACATTTGCCTCAAAACTCCAGCCAAACATCTACTTTATCGGCGAGGTTTTAGATGTTGTTGGCAGGCGAGGTGGGTACAACTTTGCTTTTGCATGGGCTAGTGGATACCTTGCAGCAAAAGATATTATAAGCTATAATTGTTCTACCCAGCTACAGGTTAAAACGCAATCAAAAAAATAAGAATCTCTCAATGAATAACGAAGCAAGTATCTTATCACGCAGTTTTCAAGACCTTTTTACACCAAAGATGTTGCAGTATTCACTGCTGCCGTTTATCTTAAGTATGCTTATCATCTACATACTCTTTTTTATCCTTGCAGGTATCGGACTTGAGCATCTTAGTGATATGGCGCATACCGACACCTTGAGTGCCACTTTACAAAATACGGCGATCATCAAGTTTCTAGCCAACAGTGCCCTTACCTCATGGATAGCAACTTTTCTAGTCTACACCATCGGGTCACTTTTGATGCTCTATGTTTCGATCTTTGTGGCACTCATTGTGATGGGGTTTATGACCCATCTCATCCTTAAAGAGATACAAAAAAGAGATTACCAAGATGTCGCAATGATAAGATACTCAAACCTTTTTGAGGGGATCTTTTTGATGATAAAATGGGTGCTGATTATGCTGGTGCTATTTATCGTTTTTATACCCCTTTATTTTATTCCTATTATCAACATCATTGCATTTAACTTTCCACTTTACTACTTCTTTCACAAAATGTTAACCTATGATGTAGCATCAAATATCTGCACCAAAGAGGAAGCGATACAGATCAAACTCTTACACGGCAACACTTTACGTCTCAAAACACTTGTGCTTTATCTTTTGTCACTCATCCCGTTTGTGATCTTTTTTGCGACCGTATTTTATGTGATCTATCTTGGGCACAGCTACTTTTTAGAGGTCAAAAAACTAAGGACTGAGTCTTAATCCTCCACTTTGTTCAACTCTTGCAGTACCATCTGCGAGTAGCTTTCATCTTTTGGAATCAGCCCTGCTTCGTATACAAATTGTGAAGCGACAAAATTTTGTTTTTTGATCTTGTCGTATCTAGCAAAACTAAGGTACAAAATATCTTTTGCCCTTGTTACCGCCACATAAAAAAGTCGTCGCTCCTCATCGAGTGAACCGCTACGCAGCATCAGCTTCCTGTTTGGGAAACGCCCATCCATAAGATCCACCGCATACACCTCTTTGTACTCCAGCCCCTTTGATGCATGTACACTCAGAAGATTCACCCCTTCACCCTGCGAAAGATCGGATGAGCCGAGAATCATCGCATTTAAAAACCTTTCATGCTCACTGTAGGGTTGTGATAGCTCTTGGAGGAGTTGCATCTTTCGCTCGATGCGTACAAGTGCCTCTTGTTGTTGTTTCTCATCCACTTTGCCATCTTTTTGCATCGCCCTTTTTGTTGCCAAATGATCGGCAATATAACAAAACAACTCACTTGAAGCGATCTTTCGCACAATCGCTCTTGGCTGCTTGATCCCCTTAAGATCGCGAAACAACACATAAAAATGGTGCAAAAAAACTGCACCCTCTTTAGTAAGCTTTGGGTGTTTGAGGATCGGGTTTTTCATAAATTTCGCTTCAAAACCCAGCTTGGCAAACTTCCCAACCGCACCCAGTTCCAAAAAATCATCAAAAAGCCCAAGCTGATGGTTAAGTTTACGTTTTTCAAAAGGGTTTTTCAGCGATTCATCAGGTGCATAAAGCCCATAGAACATACTCCCCTGTCCTAAGTTTTTAAGTGCCATGTAAAGCTCTTTTGCCATCGCACTGCCGATCCCTTTGGCATACTCAAACAGGTGGATAAACGCCATCATATCTGATTCATTAACTAAAAGGGTATAAAGATCAAGAACACCCTTCACCTCTTTAGAGTCAAAAAAACTCGTTCCCCCTTTACGCTTACATGTAATGTTGATCTCCCGTAAAGCCACTTCGATCCCATCGGCTGAGGAGTTGTTACGAAAGATTACGGCGATATCTTGATGGGGTGTAGATGAACGCGAGATCATATCTGCAACACCATGGTACTGATCAAAGAGTTCATCATAAGCTAGTAGTTTTGGCGCTATGTCAACATCGCTGCGGGTTACCTCAAGATTTTTGGGGTAGATCCGTTCATTGATCTCGATCACCTTGTTCGCCAGTGAGAGGATCGGTTTGCTTGAGCGGTAGTTTTTTGTTAAGGTGTGCACCACGGCATCACGATATTTTTGGGTAAATGATCCGATAATCGTAATATCTGCGCCGTTAAAAGCGTAGATACTCTGATCATAATCCCCCACACAAAAAAGTGAGGGTGGATCCATCGCATCGATGAGTGTGCCTTGCAGGGCATTGGTATCTTGGTACTCATCCACAAGCACCTCTTTATAACCGAGATGTTCATTTTTACAAAGATCACGAAACTTTAACAGCAGGTCGTTAAAATTTAAAAAACCAAACTCATTTTTGAGCTTCTCAAACTCATCCACCACATCGGCATAGATCATCGCAAACTCTTCGTGTTCTGGATGATTTTTTAAAAGCCAATTGTAAAAATCTTTTTGCAGCTCGGTGTTTTGGTAGTAGGAGTAGATGTCGTAAAGGTAGTTGCCACCCCATGCTTGCACATCTGCATCGATATGCCCAAAGGAGCGTTTTTCAAATACAGAGCGAAAAAGAGTTTTTAACTCTCTTTGCTGTTTGAGCACAACCCGTTTATCTTTTTTTTTCAACCATCGGTAACTCACCGCATGAAATGTTCCTGCATCGATCTTGCCAGCAACACTTTTACCGAAAAATTCTGCCACACGACTTACCATCTCTGCTGCTGCTTTATTGGTAAATGTCAGTAGCAGTATCTCTTGTGGCTGCACACCGTTTTGCAGCAGATATGCTATACGCCCTACAATAGTCGAGGTCTTCCCTGTCCCTGCTGAAGCGATGATGAGATTTTTGGTGTGTTTGGATGTTGCAGCTTTGTACTGCTCTTCATTGAGTCTTGTTAATGGCATGGCGAATTATACACCGCATCTATTAAATTGGGCTAATTTTAAAATATACTGTGATACAATCCGTCACATATACACATAAGGAGTAACCAATTAAAAACAGATGAGGAACTCTTAAAGATTATTACCCATGATGTTAAAAACTCTATATGCGACCTTCCCGTGATCACCCCAACAATTTTTACTAACTACTTCCAAGAAACTGCTAAAAAATACGATGTTTCTTTAGAAGATGAATACGAAATAGCAAAAAATCTTTTGGAGGAAACGTGCACTCAATTATCACAACTTGAATCTCAAACAACCGAAAATGTCAAACAGCTTGATCGATCAACAACAAAGGCGATCAAAGCAAAAGATGAAACAACCTTACACGAAGTTCTTCAAGAGACTGAACAACTACGTGCTGAGGTTGAAAAACTTAAAGCAGCTGTTTATAAAGATGCACTTACACAAGCATACAATCGAAAATGGTTACAAGACCACTATCTCAACCAAGATGCTACAAACCATAACCATCTTATAAAAGATGGTGTTCTTGGACTTATCGATCTGAACTATTTTAAACAGATTAATGACACCTACGGACACATTGTCGGCGACAAAGTACTGCAATATGTCACTAATATGTTACGAACCATAAGATACCCTGTAGTACGCTATGGTGGCAATGAGTTTCTTATACTTTTTCACCACAGCATCACCACTGATATTGCAAAAGAGGAACTCTCCAAGCTTCGCGAAAATATACTGAAGAAGAAATTTAAAGTACAAAACGGCAGCTTTCATATCAGTTTCTCTTTTGGTCTCAGTAGTTTTTCCAAAGATACCATCTTAGAAGAGGTCCTTGAACAAGCAGATCAAGATATGTATAGCGACAAGATCCAAATCAAAAAGAGAGTCACCGGCATATAAGCATAGCCTCACCCTTTTTTGGATATAATCGCGAAAAATTTTCACGTAAGGCTGTGTAGCATGTCAGAAAACAAGTACAACCCTCAAGATATAGAAAGTAAATATTACCAGATATGGGAAGAAAGAGACTATTTTGAGGTCGATGGTAACAAAGATATTCAAGAGGATGGCAAAACTTTCGCAATTATGATGCCACCTCCAAATGTTACCGGAAGACTCCACATCGGTCATGCACTCACTTTTACACTCCAAGATATCATCACCCGCTACAAAAGGATGGACGGGTACAAAACCCTCTGGCAACCGGGAACCGATCATGCCGGAATAGCGACACAAAATGTTGTAGAAAAACAGATTCTCGCTGAAGGAAAGACTAAAGAGGAGATCGGACGCGAAGCGTTTTTAGAGCGTGCTTGGAAGTGGAAAGAGGAGTCTGCCGGCATTATGACTACGCAGCTTAGAAAGATGGGGGTAAGTCCCGCTTGGAAGCGTGAGCGTTTTACGATGGATGCAGGGTTGCAAAAGTCGGTAAAAGAAGCATTTGTACACCTTTATAACAAAGGGCTTATCGTTCGCGGCAACTATATGGTAAACTGGTGTACCCACGATGGTGCACTCTCAGATATTGAGGTGGAGTATGAAGATCACGACGGCAAGTTTTACCACATAAAATACCCGTTTGCCGACGGCAGCGGTTTTGTTGAAGTTGCAACCACAAGACCTGAGACCTACTTTGGCGATACTGCCGTGATGGTACACCCCGACGATGCACGATACAAAAATATCATCGGTAAAAAAGTAAAACTTCCGCTTCTTGATCGTGAAGTTACCATCATCGCCGATGAGCATGTCGATATGGAGTTTGGAACAGGTGTGGTTAAAGTAACACCCGCACATGATCAAAACGACTACGAAGTGGGAAAACGGCACGATCTTGAGTTTATCACCGTCTTTGATGAAAAAGGGATCCTCAACGACTACGCAGGAGAGTTTCAAGGCTTAGAGCGTCTTACCGCACGAGAAGTGATCGTCAAACGTCTTGAAGAGGAAGGTTTTATGATCAAAATCGAAGATCATAAACACCAAGTGGGGCATTGTTACCGCTGTAAAAATGTTGTAGAGCCGTACATCTCCAAACAGTGGTTTGTTCGCAGCGAGGTAGCCAAGAGTTCGATCAAAAAAACCAATGAGGGTGAAGCAAAATTCTTCCCATCGCACTGGATCAACTCTTACAACTCTTGGATGGGTGATCTTCGCGACTGGTGTATCTCACGCCAACTTTGGTGGGGGCATCAGATCCCTGTGTTTTACTGCGATGATTGTGAACATGAGTTTGCAACACAAGAGGATCAGCCAGAATCTTGTCCAAAATGTGCAAGCAAAAACCTTACGCAAGATCCTGATGTGCTTGATACTTGGTTCTCCTCTGCTCTTTGGCCATTCTCAACACTTGGATGGGGTGACGGTGATGCGGAGATGGACAAACTGTTTAAGTCAAATGACTTAAAAGAGTTTTATCCAAACACCCTGCTTATTACCGGCTTTGATATCCTGTTCTTCTGGGTTGCAAGGATGATGATGATGGGTGAGCAGTTTATGGGTGAATTGCCGTTTAACCACATCTACTTGCATGCTCTTGTACGTGATGAGCATGGGCAAAAGATGTCCAAATCTAAAGGCAATGTGATCGATCCACTCGATATGGTTAATGAGTTTAGTGCCGATATCTTGCGTTTTACTCTGGCAATTTCAGCGGCTCAGGGGCGCGATATTAGAATGAGTAAGAAAAAACTTGAGCTTAATCGTAACTTTACCAACAAGCTTTACAATGCAGCGAAATTCTTACGGATGAATGTCGATACTTTTCCGGATCTTAGCGGTTTTTGTCTTGAGACACCACTAGGACGCTACATGGTCTCCCGTTTAAATGTGGCAACCAAAGAGGTGCGCGCGGCGATGGATGAGTACAAGTTTAATGATGCGGCAACAGTACTTTACCGCTTTATCTGGAACGAGTTTTGTGACTGGGGAATTGAGCTTAGCAAAGCAGACAAATCCTCGATCGTTGAGCTTGGGGCTATCTTTAAAGAGGCGATGAAACTATTGCATCCGTTTATGCCGTTTATCACAGAACATCTTTACCATCAACTCAGTGGTACCACTTTAGAGCAAGACGATTCAATTATGATCAAAAAGTATCCGTTTAAAACAAAACAGAGAAAAGAGGAGAAAACTTTTAACCTCATTATGGATGCGATCGTCTCTATCCGCCGTGCCAAAGTTTTAGTTGATATGGCAAACCAAAAAATAGAGCAGGCGTATGTAAAAGTGGATCGATTAGACCAAGAGATCCAAAAGATGATGCAGCCATTCATAGAGAAGCTTGCAAAAGTTCAAAATATTACTTTTTGTAATACAAAAATTGACAATGCGGTAAGTGACATCGCCGATATGTGTGAAACCTTCATCCCTACGGACTCTATTGATCTTACACCAATCATCAACAGGCTAACAAAACAGGGTGAAAAACTCGACAAAGAGATCGCAAAACTCAGCGCTATGTTAAACAATGAGCGTTTTGTAGCCAACGCTCCATCCGATGTTTTAGAGAAAAACAGACAAGCTTTAGCAGAAGCACAGGAGAAAAAAACAAAAGTAGAAGAGCAATTAGATTCATTACAATAGCATACACAATTTGCTACGAAGATCTGTTTTGTTATCTGTGAAAAATAAGATATAATTTTGCAACTATTTTCTAAGGGAAAATTTTTGTTCGATATCCGAAAATATACATCACACAATATCAAAAATGACACCCTTTCAGGTCTTGTTGTAGCTGTTGCACTCGTACCTGAAGCGATCGCCTTTAGTTTTATAGCAGAAGTAAGTCCCATTGTTGGTCTCTACACTGCATTTATCTTAGGGCTTATCACTGCTATCATCGGTGGAAAGCCCGGAATGATTAGCGGAGCAACAGGAAGTGTTGCTGTTGTTATTATCGGCCTTGTGCTTGAAGCAAACTACAAACTTAAACTTGCCGGACTCACAGGAGACGAGCTTTATATCCATGTACTTAATTATGTACTTCTTGCAACTATCATTGCAGGGGTCATTCAGGTACTTGTAGGTGTTTTGAAACTTGGTAAATTTATCCGCCTTGTTCCACAACCTGCCCTTTATGGCTTTGTCAACGGACTTGCTATTGTGATCGCTATGGCACAGTTTAAGTTCTTTAACAGCCAAGGTATCGAGATGTATGCCATCGTATTTGTAACGATGCTTATAATGTATCTGTTGCCAAAATACACCAAAGCGGTACCATCTGGACTTGTTGCCATTGTGGTACTTACTTTCATCGTTTATTTTGCCAAGATCGATACACTCACAGTGGGTGATCTTGCAAACCTGAGTGTGTTTAAAGGGCAGTTACCACACCTTATCATTCCAGATACCCTCTTTAGCCTTGATGCGTTTATTATGGTGCTTCCTTATGCTGTTATTATGGCACTTGTCGGACTTATTGAATCACTCTTGACACTGGCAGTTTTAGATGAGATGAGTGGAGAGCGAGGCAGTGGCAATCAAGAGTGTATCGCTTTGGGTACAGGGAATATCGCCTGTGGATTTTTCGGTGGTATGGCCGGGTGTGCCATGATTGGTCAATCGATTATCAACTACACTTCCGGTGGTCTTGGAAGACTCTCCTCCTTTACTGCTGCTGTTGGACTGCTGATCCTTGTTATCTCCTTGACAGATGTGCTTAATGTGATCCCTGTCGGTGTACTTGTTGGGATCATGTTTATGGTAAGTATCGGAACTTTTGAGTGGTCAAGCTTCTCACACCTTAAACACATGCCAAAAGCAGATGTTTTTGTGATGGTTGTTGTCACCATCATTACTGTTATAGAGGATCTTGCTGTTGCTGTCATTATCGGTGTGATTATCGCTGCTCTTGTTTTTGCGTGGAAACATGCACGTATTTGGGCAAAAACAAGTGTTGAAGAGGATGGTACCAAAGTTTACGAGCTTGAAGGTCCTCTCTTTTTTGGCAGTGCAACAACATTTTCCGATAATTTTTCCATTGAGCAAGATCCACCAAAGGTGGTGATAGACTTTAAAAATGCACGGGTACTTGACTTTTCCGGTGTTGAAGCGATCGACAATCTTGTCAAAAAATATGAAGATGCAGGCAAAAACCTTCTTTTACGACACCTTAGTGCGGATTGCAAGGATATTTTGAAAAAAGCGGGACCTCATTGCAGCTATGAGGAGGATGATCCAACCTATAAGGTAGCTATCAACTATTAGGAGTTATATTATGCATGCAAAAATTTACGCTCTCGTAGAGTCAGATAAATTCAAGAACTTTATTTTATGGGTCATTATTATCAATGGGATCACAATGGGGTTAGAAACCTACCCTGCCATTTTTTACAAACATTAAAGATCAATTAGATATTTTTGACAAAATTATCATTAATATATTTTTGATTGAGATTATCCTACGAATCTATGCACATCGAGCTTCATTTTTTAAAGATGGATGGAGCCTCTTTGATCTAAGTATCGTAGCTATTTCCTTGTTTCCTACCAACAGTGTCTTTGAAATTTTTAGAATCCTGCGGGTCTTTAGGCTATTACGCATTATCACTATTATGCCACAAATGAGAAAAATTGTTGTTGCCCTTAGAAGTGTTATTCCGGGCATGGCATCAATTGCTGGGCTCATGATTATCCTCTTTTATATATCTGCTATTCTTGCAACGCAACTCTTTGGAGAAGATTTTCCTGCATGGTTTGGTACACTTGGCAAATCACTCTATACACTTTTCCAAGTGATGACACTCGAGTCTTGGTCTATGGGTATTGCGCGTCCTGTTATGGAAATCTACCCTTATGCTTGGCTGTTTTTTGTCCCCTTTATCTTTGTGGTTACATTTATCATCATCAATCTTATCGTTGCGGTCGTTGTTGATGCTATGAACAGCTTAAGCAAAGAGGATACTGCAGAGATTGAACTTGCATCAAAAGAGGAGATTGCACAACTTCGCTCAGAGATAAAAGAGTTAAAAACCTTATTGCAAAACAGATAAGAAAACTAAAGATGATCTTTTGGAGCTCCTATGCAGTATCCTTGAGCATACTCAATTCCCATCTGCTCGATCCTATGTAGCACTGCTTCGCTGTGGATATACTCGGCAATAACCTTAACGCCACTTTTTTTACAAAATTCAACGATCGTCTCAACAATAAGATTGCTTTTTTCGTTTTCTAAAATATCTTTAATAAACATCCCATCAATCTTGAGATAATCGGGATGCAGTTCAAGAAGTCGTGAAAAGTTGGAGTTTTCCACACCAAAATCATCTAAAGCGATCTTAAAACCTTTATCTCTAAGTGAGTTAATCTGCTCAAGCATATCTGATTCGGTTAATGTTACAATATCTTCTAAAAGCTCTAAAACCACACGAGAGGGATCAATATTGTATTTTTTGACATTGAGAAGTAAAAACTCCTCAAGATACCCAAGGTTGATATCGTTTGAAGTGATGTTAAGTGAAAACTCATAATCTGTTTGGCTAAATACCCTAAAAGCGTTTGCCGCAATCCTTCTTGTAATAAGTGAGAGTGTTCCCGTCATGCGACAAGCTTCCATAAATCGTTGTGGAGAAGCAAGCTCAATACCATCATCGATCCGTGCTAAACATTCATATTTCTCAATCTGCTTTGTTTTATTGTTACGAATCGGTTGAAAAAAACCAATAAGTTTTTCATTTTCAATAGCATCTCTAATCTTGTTAACCCAATAGGTATTTTCACTTTGCCTTTTGGCATATTCCGATTTTGCTTCAAAAATTTTGTAAGAGCCCTTTTTATATCGGCGCGCTTCATGCACTGCTGCTGCATGATTCAGTGTTATGAGCCCATTACCCATAGCAACACCGATGGTCATTGAAATCCTAACAATGATATCCCTATACTCTAGATCTATATCTGTTTGATTAAAAAAAGATATAATAGATTCTGAAAAATCTTTAAGCTCACGGAAATTAAAAAAATCGTTTACAATATATACAAATTGGTCACCATCAAAACGAAAAAGTTTGGCATTTTGAGGCTTTAGTACCTTAAG
>VCAY01000072.1 GCA_013607635.1 Campylobacterota bacterium | reverse complement strand
TTTGGTAAACGTTTTGCAAGTGGTTGTTGACCACCCTCAAAGTTTCTTTTTCTTTTGTAACCTGAACGAGATTTCTGACCTTTTTGACCACGAGCTGCAGTCTTACCAGTACCAGAACCTTGCCCGCGTCCAACTCTCTTACGAGAATGTGTTGAACCTGCTGCAGGTGTTAAATTTTCAATACCCATTTTCTATCCTTTAATACGAGAAAGTGCTTCAACTGTAGCACGAACTAGTGTGTTTGGATTGTTTGAACCGATTGATTTAGTAAGTAAATCTTGGAAACCTGCTAACTCAAGCACTGGACGAGCCGCACCACCTGCGATAAGTCCTGTACCTTCAGAGGCTGGTTTTAAAAGGATTGTACTTGCATTAAACTTGTGTTCAATATCATGCGCAATTGTAGTACCTTTAATCTTAACTGTTGTTAAGTTTTTAAATGCATTGTCAACTGCTTTACGAATAGCGTCAGGAACCTCTTTAGCTTTACCAACACCATATCCAACTGTACCGTTTTTGTTACCAACAACTACAAGCGCAGTAAAACGAAAACGTCTACCACCCTTTACAACTTTAGTAACACGACCAATGTTTACGATTGATTCTTCAAATTCATCTCTATTGATTTCTCTCATAGTCATGCGCTCCTAGAACTTAATTTCGTTTGCACGAAGTGCGTCGCCAAATGCAGCGATAACGCCGTGATATTGGTAACCATTACGATCAAAAACAATTTCAGTGATGTTTGCTTCTTTAAGTTTAGCAGCGAATGCCTCACCAAGTGCAGCAGCACCTTCTTTATTTGCTTTATGACCAGTAGCCTTAGAGTGTAGAGCGCATAGAGTTGTTGCAGTTGCATCATCAATAGCTTGTACACTTAGGTAACGATTTGATTTAAATACAGAAACACGAGGAAGTTCAGCACTACCAGATATTTTTGCACAAATACGACGCTTACGTTTTAAACGGTTCGCGATTTTGCTTTTTAACACTTTAGCATTCATCTTATCTTCCTCCCTTATTTCTTAGCAGTTTTACCGGCTTTACGCACGATATGCTCATCAATGTATTTAACACCTTTACCTTTGTA
>VCAY01000071.1 GCA_013607635.1 Campylobacterota bacterium | reverse complement strand
CCCTCTACTTCTACTAAGATATGTGCTGTTGGTTTTCTAATACCTGAAGCCATACCACGAGCACGTGGACGGAAACGTTTAAGTACTGGACCATTGTCAACACGACATGATGTAATTACACAATCTTCAGCTTCACTACCGCTGTTTGCAACTGCTGATGCAATCACTTTAGAGATAATTTTCGCTGCCTTATTTGGAGTGAACTCTAAAGCTGCCATAGCTTCTTCAGCGTTCATACCTTGCACTTCACGTGCAATAAGACGAGATTTGATTGGAGATACACGGATAAATTTTAATAATGCTCTAGCCACGACTACCCCTTCTTCTGAACAGAGCCCTTATGGCCCTTGAATGTACGAGTTGGTGCAAATTCACCAAGTTTATAACCAATGTGATTCTCTGTAACATAGACAGGAACAAATTGGCGACCATTATGAACATTTAATGTTAAACCAACCATTTCAGGAAGAACCATAGATCTTCTTGACCAAGTTTTAATAGGTTTTTTGTCTCCGCTAACTTTCGCTGCTTCAACTTTTTTCATTAAATGAGCATCTACGAATGGACCTTTTTTAACTGAACGAGCCATTAGCCTACCCTTTTTGCATTTGGTTTACGGCGAGTGATGATTAATTTATCACTTGCTTTTTTACGACGAGTTTTAGCACCCTTAGTTGGTTTACCCCAAGGAGTAACTGGGTGACGACCTGAATTCGTTTTACCTTCACCACCACCATGCGGGTGATCAATAGGGTTCATCGCAGAACCACGAGTTTGAGGACGGATGCCCATATGACGAGTACGACCAGCTTTTGCGATTACGATGTTAGAATACTCTTCGTTTCCAACAACACCAACAGTAGCCATACATTCACCAAGAACAAGTCTCATCTCGCTCGAAGGCATACGAAGTGATACATATTTCCCATCACGACCCATAATTTGAGCAGATGTTCCAGCTGAACGTACCATTTGTCCACCTTTTCCAACTTTAAGCTCGATATTGTGAACCAGTGTACCGACAGGAATATTTTTCAGCTTCATAGCGTTCCCTGGTTTAACATCTAAACCAGCTTCAGCAGCTTCGATCTTATCACCTACTTCTAAACCTTTTGGTTGTAGGATATATCTTTTTTCACCGTCAGCATATGTAACAAGTGCGATTCTACAGTTACGGTATGGATCATACTCGATTGTAGAAACAGTACCAGGAATATTGAACTTATTTCTTTTGAAGTCAATGATTCTGTAAAGTTTTTTCGCACCCGCTTGTTTATGACGAGATGTAATACGACCATTGTTGTTACGACCTGCGTGAGCCGGCAACTTAACAAGTAATGAACGAACACTAGCTTTAGCAGTGATATCTGAACTGTCTACGTTCGTATAAAAACGACGTGAAGGAGTTATCGGTCTATAAGTTTTAATTGCCATCTTATACCGCCAAACTTTCTATTTGTGCACCTTCAGGTAAAGTAACATAAAACTTTTTAAAGTCATTTTGTTTACCTTGTACACCACGGAAACGTTTTACTTTTCCGCTTTGATTTAGAGAGTTAATCTTTGAAGGAATAATTCCGAAATACTCTCTAAACACCTCTTTAAGACCAGTTTTAGTCATACGTGGTGATGTTTGAACAACAATTACACCATCTTCTTGAAGACCAAGAGTCTTTTCTGTGTATAGTATAGATTTAATATCTGTAATATCTGCCATTACTTAGCCTCACTTACAAGATTTTCCCATACAGCTTTTTCTATCACG
>VCAY01000070.1 GCA_013607635.1 Campylobacterota bacterium | reverse complement strand
CCCTCTACTTCTACTAAGATATGTGCTGTTGGTTTTCTAATACCTGAAGCCATACCACGAGCACGTGGACGGAAACGCTTTAGTACTGGACCATTGTCAACACGACAAGATATGATAACACAATCTTCAGCTTCATTACCACTGTTAGCAACTGCAGATGCAATCACTTTAGAGATAATTTTTGCTGCTTTGTTAGGAGTAAACTCTAAAGCTGCCATAGCTTCTTCAGCGTTCATACCTTGAACTTCTCTCGCGATAAGACGAGATTTTGTAGGTGATACACGGATGAATTTCAATAATGCTCTAGCCATGATTACCCCTTCTTCTGAACAGAGCCTTTGTGGCCCTTGAATGTACGAGTTGGTGCAAATTCACCAAGTTTATAACCAATGTGGTTCTCTGTAACATACACAGGAACAAATTGGCGACCATTATGAACATTTAATGTCAAACCAACCATATCAGGAAGAATCATAGATCTTCTTGACCAAGTTTTAATAGGCTTTTTGTCTCCGCTTGCTTTTGCGGCTTCAACTTTTTTCATCAAATGAGCATCTACGAATGGACCTTTTTTAACTGAACGAGCCATTATTAACCTACCCTTTTAGCATTTGGTTTACGGCGAGTGATGATTAACTTATCACTTGCTTTTTTACGACGAGTTTTAGCACCCTTAGTTGGTTTACCCCAAGGAGTTACTGGGTGACGACCAGAGTTCGTTTTACCTTCACCACCACCATGCGGGTGATCGATTGGGTTCATCGCAGAACCACGAGTCTGAGGACGGATACCCATGTGACGAGTACGGCCAGCTTTTGCTAAAACGATGTTAGAATACTCTTCGTTTCCAACAACACCAACAGTTGCCATACATTCACCAAGTACAAGTCTCATCTCACTTGAAGGCATACGAAGTGATACATACTTGCCATCACGCCCCATGATCTGAGCTGAAGTACCGGCTGAGCGAACCATCTGTCCACCTTTTCCAACTTTAAGCTCAATGTTGTGAACCAATGTACCAACAGGAATGTTTTTAAGTTTCATCGCATTACCCGGTTTAACATCTAAACCAGCTTCAGCAGCTTCAATCTTATCTCCTACATTTAAACCTTTTGGTTGTAGGATGTATCTTTTTTCACCATCAGCGTAAGTTACAAGAGCGATTCTACAGTTACGGTACGGATCGTACTCGATAGTGCTTACTGTACCTTCGATATTCAATTTGTTTCTTTTGAAATCGATGATACGGTAAAGTTTTTTAGCTCCACCTTGCTTGTGGCGAGAGGTGATACGACCGTTGTTGTTACGACCAGCATGCGCAGGAAGTTTTTTCAGTAACGATCTCACACTCGCTTTTGCAGTGATATCTGAGCTGTCTACGTTCGTGTAAAAACGACGAGATGGTGTTATAGGTCTATATGTTTTAATTGCCATGTTACACCGCCAAACTTTCGATTTGTGCACCTTCAGGTAAAGTCACATAGAACTTTTTGAAGTCGTTTTGTTTACCCTGTACACCACGGAAACGTTTTACTTTTCCGCTTTGATTTAAAGAGTTGATCTTTGATGGGATGATCCCGAAGTACTCTCTAAAAACCTCTTTAAGACCTGTCTTAGTCATACGTGGTGAAGTTTGAACAACAATCACACCATCTTCTTGCAGACCAAGAGTCTTTTCTGTATATAAAATAGATTTAATATCTGTAATATCTGCCATTACTTAGCCTCACTTACAAGATTTTCCCATACAGCTTTTTCTATCACG
>VCAY01000006.1 GCA_013607635.1 Campylobacterota bacterium | reverse complement strand
CAAAAGAGTTTCAGCGAGTAGCAGGGCTGCAACTTGAAAACTGGGTTGAAGATTAAGATTGCATAAACGCTATAAGCGAAGCAGTTGCGGCAACATTGAGTGACTCTACCCCTCTGTTCATCGGGATGATGAGCGCGTCGTTGCACAGTTTGGCTACCTCTTGGCTTACCCCATCACTCTCATTGCCAAGTACAAAAACAGATCGATTGCCTTCTTTAAGATCATAAATGGAGTGTTTGGCTTCAAGACTGAGTGCGTAGATATCAGCCTCGATATCTTGTAAAGCATCGACTAAGTGATCACAAAAATAGATAGGGATCTTAAAAAGTGTACCGGCACTTGCTTTCATGACAAGCGGGGATATCTTGGCGGAATTTTTCTTTGGCAAGATGATCCCATCAACATTGCCTGCAGCGCAACTGCGGATGATCATCCCAAGATTTTGTGGGTTGTGGATCCCATCAAGGGCGATGAGGCGAAAGTTTAAGAGTTTTTTGATCTCTTTAGCATCTTGGTAGCTTTTAGCAACGATGTCGATCGCCACCCCTTGATCCTGTTTGCCGTTTTTACTGATGCGACTAAGGGTGTTTTTGTCATGCTTCATGATCTCAATGCCTCGCTCATTGGCAAGTTTGAGAATCTTTTTGATACTACCGTCAGGTTTGTTGGAGTTGGCAAGATGGAGTTTATGAACCGCTACTGTAGTGTCTTGTAAAATCTCCACAACTACATTACGCCCATAAAGGGTGATCAGTTTATCAAAAAACGCTTTTTTTGCCTGGTACTCTTTGCTGTCTTGTTTCATGGTAAAATTATACACCGAAACTATTAAGGGATGATGATGAAGATACTATTCTCACCGGCAGAGACCAAAAAAAGTGGTGGAGTGATGGGGCAGATCACTAAGGAGAGTTTTTTGTTTCCTGAACTTTTTGCATATAGAGAGGAGGTTTTAAACAGGTACCAAAACTGCATCGACACAGCATCGGATGAACAACTAAGCAAACTCTTTGGAGTAAAAGAGGCACAAAAGTTTGCCAAATACAAAACCGATCTTTTTTCGCAGCCACTTATGAAGGCTATTGAGCGTTATGATGGGGTGGCGTTTGATTATTTGGGGTATGGGAAGCTTGGCAGTGGTGCTAAAAACTACATCGATCAAAATGTGATCATCTTCTCTAACCTTTTTGGACCTATCCGCGCAGGTGATTTTGGGATCCCAGAATATAAACTCAAACAGGGTGAGAAGATAGGCTCTTTTGCCGCAGAAGAGTTTTACAAAAAACATTTTTCACAACAGTTAGACGATATGCTTGCAGATGAAGTGTTTTTAGACCTTCGAGCGGGTTTTTACACGAAGTTTTACAAGCCAACCTCAGAGTATGTGACACTTAAATTTTTAAAAAACGGTAAGGTTGTCAGCCACTGGGCAAAAGCATACAGGGGGATGGTATTGCGAACTATGGCACAAAATAACATCGGCGCGATCGAGGAGTTTATGAAGATGGAGATTGAAAATCTTTCAATTAAAGAGATTATCAAAAAAAAGGCACATACTGAGATAATTTACAATATTACAGAGTAGTTTTGCAAACCCTCCTCTTCTCTCTGATCTGTCTCGCTTTTCAAGAAAAAATTGTATAATGACACCTAAAAATAAAGCAAAGAGTACGAGGAGAAATGATGGAGGGAGGTGATATGAAAACATACTATTATGCACACACGGGGCATCGCATAGGTTTAGACAGGTTTCGCAGGGCAGCTGCTATACTTGAGTGTATTGATGTGGATATCACCCTTTTGTGTAGCGATTTTCGCATCGCTCAAGAGGCGCGTAATTTTGGGATAGATAAAGCAGTTGGGATCGATGTGGTACGAAATATTGCCAACATTGCCCAAAAAGGGGATAAGCTTATCTTAGATAGCGATGAGGTTAATCCTGTTATGCTTGAAGATATGCGAAACTATTTTTCATCGTTACATCTAATAAGAGCAGATGAGGTAGTTGTAGCGGATAAATATTTTGAGCCATGCGAAAAAACAGTAAAACTAAGCTATTTTTTTGGTGATGACGATTATGAAAAAGATCTTGAAAAACATCTTGATTTTATTGAGGATCTAAACCCGCATTTGCAACTTGGATACTACTACTTTTTAGATTATGAAGATATGCTCAAAGAGAGATTTACCGATTATTTTGAGTTTGAAGAGTATGATGAGATGATTATGCGAAGTGAGGTTTTGATCACAGCCTCCCCTCAAGCTGTTTTAGAGTCTTTAGCAAGTGGAGGCAAGCCGATCTATATCCAAAGGGAAGATTGTATTCACCACTTTGCACAAAAATTTCAGCAAATGGGTGTACCGATAGTAAAAAATTATGATAAAAATGTGCTAAATTCGACACTTCATCACATAAATGAAATAAAATATGCTAAAATTGCCCCAAATTGTCAAAAAGCTTCTTTTTTCATAAAAAAAGCTTAAATTTATAATTAATTAAAACTTTTTTATATTATAATCTAAACCTTGAAAATTTCACAAAGGTGTGCAAATGATAAAAAATAGTAGCCGTAGAGGTTTTATGGGAAAAGCATTTGGTGCTGTTGCAGGTGTTGGTGCTGTGGCATCGCTTTATGCAATGAAAAAGAGTTGGGATTCGCTTCCAAGTGTGAAAGCAGCTGGATTTACGACACTTGATATGTCGGTATACAATGAGAATGAGCTTGTAATTGAAAAGTGGAGAGGAAAACCTATTTTTGTGTTGAGGCAAAATGCTGCGATGCTTGAAAAAGCTAAGCAAAGAGATGGTGATATGGACAGGCTGATTAAAGTAGGTGATGCTTACTATATGGTGTGTATTGGTTTGTGTACACACCTTGGTTGTATTCCAGGATATTATCCTGATGAGATGGGATTTTTATGTGCATGTCACGGTGGGCAGTATGATGTAACAGCCAATGTGACAAAAGCTCCACCGCCACGTGGTCTGGATATCCCCTCTTTTAAAATAGAAGGAACTAAGTTGGTACTTGGTGAAGAGGGACCGGAGTATAAAAAAATGAAAGAAAGCGGCATTACGCTGTAAGTTAAGGGGAGATTATGGCACATTTTACAAAAGCAACAAGTCTTCACGACTGGCTCAATCAACGCCTAGCGATTGATACAGTACGTCGTGTAATAGCAAAAGAGTATTGGATCCCTAAAGATATCAACTTCTTATGGGCGATGGGGATGATCCTTGTGGTAACATTTGGATTACTCCTTGTTTCGGGGATCTTTTTATTGATGTATTATCAACCAAATGTTGCAACTGCATTTGACAGTGTAAACTACACAATTATGACCGAGGTTGAGTTTGGATGGCTTTGGAGACATATCCACGGTGTAGCTGCATCGGTAGTTTTTCTGATTATCTACATCCACATGTTTACGGGGATCTATTACGGTTCTTACAAAAAGGGTCGTGAGATGATCTGGATCTCAGGGATGCTACTTTTTGTGACTTTTTCAGCTGAGGCGTTCTCTGGGTATATGCTTCCATGGGGGCAGATGAGTTACTGGGCTGGTATGGTTATTACAAACCTTTTCTCTGGTGGTAGCTTACATGCAGATGGTTTGGTTGAGTGGATTCGTGGGGATTATGTTCCTGGACAAGCATTTTTGAACCGCTTCTTTATGCTGCATGTTTTACTTTTACCATTGGCGATCCTTGGTTTGATTGGGCTTCACTTCGCAACACTTCGCATACCTCATGTTAACAACCAAGAGGGTGAAGAGATCGATTTTGAAGCAGAAGCCGCAAAATACAAAGCGGGTGATAAAAGAGGTTCAAAAGTTATCGCATTTGCGAACGATTTTATGTCAAAAGATATGATGGTTGTGGGGATCTATCTGATCTTCTTCTTCTATCTTGTTTTTTTCCACTACGATTTTGCGATGGATCCTGTCAACTTTGACTATGCAGATGGTCTTAAGACGCCAACACACATCTATCCTGAGTGGTATTTCTTGTGGTCTTATGAAATTCTTAGACCGTTCCCAACTGACCCAGGTCTTGTGGCGTTTGCATTTGCACAGGTGATCTTCTTTGCACTGCCGTTTTTGGATAGAAGTCCAAACGCTAAACCGGCACATAAACGTGGGGCTTTTAAGTTTTGGTTCTGGGCGATGCTGATCGATATGATAGTGCTAACGGGTATGGGTAAACTCCCGCCTGAGGGTATTTTTAGTACGATCGGTTTAGTAGCGGCAGTGACGTTTATTGCGCTTTGGGTGATTTTGCCGTTCATTACAAAAAAAGAGAAAGAGTTATAGGAGTAAATGATGAGAGAATTAAAAATATTAGCAGTAGTCATCTTCTTTACTCTTGTAACGTACTATCTTGTTGAGCCTTTTGCACATTCGCAAATGCATAAACATGTAGAGAGTGAAGGTTTTGCTTACAAAGATCTTCCAGAGTTAACGAAAAAAGGTGATGTGGCACGTGGTAAAGAGCTTGTTTTTGGAGCCGGAGCCTGTACGAGATGTCATGCTATAACAGCAGCAGGTAATCCAGCACCGATGGATCCTGTAACAGCGGCGCAAAGTCATGGTGTTAACCCACCTGATCTTTCCAATGCCGGTGCAGTCTATGATGCGAAATTCTTAGCGGCACTTATCAAAAACCCTGCACACGCTTTGATGATTGAGCATAAATTTGATGCCAACAAAGGGCAGATGCACCCAATGCCACAGTTTTATGGCGCTGGTGGTGATATCGATCAAGAAGTGGCAGATATGGTGGCTTATTTGCAGTCAATCGCAGTTAAAAAGGAGGAGCTGACTTCAAAACAAGCGTATGAACTTGCTTGTGGTAGGTGTCATGCTAACCACTATGCCAGATGGACGCAGATTGGTGAACAGTCGAAATTTAAAAAAGAGCAAGATGCGCTTGCATTTAAAACACAGGTGTTAGATTACCAAGATGCTTTAACAAAATATTTGGGTAAATTGCCACCGGATCTTAGTATCTACATCCGTTCACGTGGTGAGCACTACATTAAAACATTTGTAGAAAACCCACAAAATTACCTCAAAGGTACAGCGATGCCGAGAGTTGGTGTGGATGAAGAGGCGATGGAGAAAGTGATCGAGTATCTTGAAGACTCAGGTGATGCAAAACGTCATGAGAGAGAAGAGGTTGGTAAGAATGTGATGATCTATATCGTCATCTTTGCTATCTTTGCTCTTCTTTGGAAAAAAGCTCTATGGAGAGAGTTGCATTAGATAGTCCGCAAAGTGAACAAGCACACTTCACTTGCCCCTTTTGGGGCAAGATTACCCTTCCTGTTTTACAAGTTTCATTTTGCTATAATGCCTTATGAGATTTCGTGAGCTAAAAAAGCAGAAAAAACTGCATACTAACAAAGAAAATCACCAAAATATTGTTTATGCCACCTATCCAGATAGGATTAAGGCGTTTATTGTCGATATGTTTATGATCTATACCCCCATACTTTATGTGATAGCGTATGGTGTGATGGGTTCTAAAGAGGAGTTTCAGTCTTCTCAGGCAGCTCCTTTGGTAGCGGTTGTACTTTATGGAGTGATCTACTCTTTGGTAATCGCAAAGTTTGGGCAGACTCCCGGAAAAAAAGCGTACACGATCGAGGTGGTTGACGATAAAACGCACGAGCACATACCCCTTCTGAGAGCATTTTGTAGGTTTGTGATGTTTTTGATCACAACAACAACCCTTTTGGGGCTATTGCTGCCATTTTACAGAAAAGACAAAAAAGCGCTGCATGATATCGTGTGTGGTACTATTCAGATACAAAAAGAGGATTAATGCTAATAGACAGTTATGAAAGAGTTGTTGATTATATTCGTGTTTCGGTAACAGAGAGATGTAATTTCAGATGCAGTTACTGTATGCCCGAAAAGCCGTTTTCGTGGGTACCAAAAGAGAACTTGCTGACATTTGAGGAGCTTTTTGAGTTTTTGCGTGTAGCGATCGATGAGGGTGTAAAAAAGATCCGTATCACAGGTGGTGAACCTTTGCTTCGTGAGGATTTGGACAAGTTTATCAAAATGATCTATGATTATAAGCCAGATATCGATCTAGCGATGACCACCAACGCTTTTTTACTCAAAGGTGCAGCACAAAAGCTCAAAGATGCAGGGCTGAAGCGTTTAAATGTTAGTATCGACTCACTCAAACCTGAGGTTGCACAAAAAATCGCACAAAAAGATGTTTTAAACAATGTACTTGCCGGTGTTGATGAGGCGCTTAAGGTGGGGCTTAAAGTCAAAGTCAATATGGTGCCTATGAAAGGTGTCAATGATGGTGAAATTCTTGATCTACTAGAGTACTGCAAAGATAGAGGGATGACGATCAGGTTTATCGAGTATATGGAAAACTCCCATGCAGACGCTTCTATCAAAGGGCTTAAATCGGATGAGCTTCTTAATACCATCGCACAAAAATACAGTTTTAGTGATGATGGGTTTGACGGGCACTCCCCATCACACTATTATACACTAGAGGATGGATACAAATTTGGAATTATCGAGCCGTATGGGGATGATTTTTGTAAGCAGTGTAATCGTATCCGTCTTACTGCAGAGGGGCATTTGATCCCGTGTCTTTATTTTGACGAGGCGATGGGTATTGCAGAGTTTATCAAGCGCGGCGACATCAAAGGTGCCGCGCAGGTGCTCAAAGAGGTTGTGAAAAACAAGCCGGAGAAAAACCGCTGGGGTGGTGAAGATGGTGAGAGTTCACAGCGCGCTTTTTATGAGACGGGCGGATGATTTATCTCGTTGAACATTTTTACTCTATTCAGGGTGAGGGGCGTTATGTAGGCACGCCGAGCATTTTTTTTCGCTTTGGTGGGTGCAATATGCGCTGTGTTGGTTTTGGTTGTAAAGAGATTGCACCTGATGGGGTTGAAGTGGTTGGGTGTGATACTGTCTATGCCGTTAACAAAGAGCATTTTGCGCACACTTGGGTAGCTATAAAGAGTGCAGAAGAGCTTCTTGCTGTTTTAGAGCAGTACGATTTGCCCTCAAATGTTGATGTGGTTTTAACAGGTGGTGAGCCGCTTATCTATGCTAATGAGCAGATATTTGTAGAGTTTTTAGAGGCTTTAAGAGCAAAAGATCATCGCATCACTTTTGAGACCAATGCCTCTTTGGCAGTTGATTTTGAACGCCATCAGGTTTACAAAGAGTGTATTTTTGCACTCTCAGTTAAGCTGGAAAACTCTCATGAGCCATTGAGTAAAAGGGTAAAAAAAGATGTGATTAGCTCTATTGCCATGAACGCAAAAGATGCTTTTTTTAAGTTCTCCATCGATGAGGACTCAATCGACATCGCACTCGATGAGCAGATCGAAGAGATTATAAGTCATGCCCCTTTTTTAGATGTTTATTGTATGCCTCTTGGGGGTAATAAGGCAGAAGTTGAGAAAAATACCCTTGCGCTGATTGCGTACTGTAAAAACAAAGGGTATAATTTTAGTGATCGGTTGCATATTCGGATATGGAACGAAAATAAAGGTGTGTAAAGGTAGATAGATGATAATACGCAAACTATTCAAATTTGAAAACGCACACATCGTTCGTGGATGCTCAAGCGTGAAGTGTCGCAGTTCGATCCATGGGCACTCTTATAAAGTGGAGCTTTTGTTTGAGTCCGATTTTTTGGACAATGGGCAGATGGTGTATGATTTTGGGTTGATGAAACAAAACATCAAAGATCTTGTGGAATCGTTTGATCATGCGATTGCTTTGTGGAATGGGGATGACGCACACTACATTGCCGATATGAAAAAACACTCCTCTCGCTGGGTTGAGCTTCCTGTGTCACCTTCAGCGGAGCAGTTTTCCCGTGTGATTTTTGTGATGATTGACAAACTTTTTTCCCTTACACAAACATGTAACGGAGAAAAAAATGTGCAGCTTCACAGTGTGATTGTGCATGAAACAGATACCGGCTATGCACAGTGTTTCAACGATGATGCCTACAATGAAAACATGGGAATTATACAGATTCAAAACATCAGATTTTCTCAGGAGATTATTGAAGGTTTTAGTGATATTACCCTTATTGAGAAGATGCAACGGGGTGACAAGTTTATGAATCCAGAGGCAGTGTGATCTATTTTCTTTGCAACGATGCCGGTAGGGAGCGCATAGAGATAAAGGGTGAAGATTTTAAATATCTCATCAAAGTGCGACGCCATAGTGTTGGAGATATTGTTATATTTCGCAGTAGTGAAAAGATGGATGTTGCGCATCGCTACACATTGGAGCGCATAGAGTCTCGAAAAGCTGTTTTTATGCTTGAAAATTCACGCTTAAGTGTGGTGCAACCGAAGAAAAAACTGCATATTGGTTGGTGTATGATCGATAATAAGTCGGTTGAGAAGGTGTTGCCAGCTCTTAATGAGATGGGCGTTGCAAAGATCACTTTTATCTACTGCCAGAGAAGTCAGAAAAATTTTAAGCCCGATTTTAAACGCTTTGGGCGGATACTCGAAGCATCCAACCAGCAGTGTGGCAGAACCGATTTTATGGATATCGTTACATGCAACACGCTCGAAGCATTTATAACACAAAATCCAGATACAAAAGTTTTTGATTTTTGTGAAAAAACTTTGAAGAACTATGATGAGATCACTACGGTACTTATTGGCTGTGAAGGGGGATTTAGCCCAAAAGAGAAAGAACTGCTTAGCTCACTCGATGTTTTTAGACTCAACACCCCGATGGTGCTAAGAAGCGAAAGTGCCGCTTTGGCAGTTGCTGCAAAAGTGTTGTTGTAATATTTGAATTATTTTGGTATAATCCCATCTCCAAAATTCCGCCCCCATACGGAATTAAAAAATATATCACTTTGCGTACTTTGACGCGAGGTAAAAGGCAAATATAATGAAAAAAGATCTACACCCGGTATTAGTTGATTGTACAGTGACATGTGCATGTGGTAACAGTTTTGTGACTAAAAGTGAAAAGCCAGAGATGAGAATTGACATCTGTAACGAGTGTCACCCGTTCTTCACAGGTGAGCAGAGAATGGTGGATACAGCTGGTCGTATCGAGAAATTTAACGCTAGATACAACAAAAAATAATCAAGATTTACTCTTGCTAACCCTCGTTCCAACTCCGATTGGAAACATAGGCGATATCTCGCTTAGAGCCATGCAGGCTTTAAGCGAGGCCGATATTCTTCTTTGTGAAGATACTCGCGTAACAAAAAAACTTCTCCATATTTTACAAGAGCGCTACGATGTTAGATGTAGCAAATCTCAAGAGTTTCTATCTTTGCACTCACACAACGAACAATCTTTTGTTGCAAAACTAGAGCCATCTTTTTTTGAGCAAAATGTTGTCTATGTGAGTGATGCGGGTATGCCTGGTATTAGTGATCCGGGAGAGTTGTTGGTTAACTACTGCATCGAACATGATCTGGAGTATGATATCTTACCGGGTGCCAATGCGCTGTTAACTGCCTTTGTCGCAAGTGGATTTATCACTACCAAGATGTTGTTTTTAGGGTTTTTGGATCACAAAGGCTCTTCGCGTGAAGCTGGACTTCAAGAGGCGCTCTATAGCGGTTATACAACGATTTTGTACGAGTCTCCCCACCGACTTGAAAAACTGCTCAAAGAGATCGACAAAACTGATAGCTCACGTGAGATCTTTTTGGCAAAGGAGCTGAGTAAAAAATTTCAGTCCTATTTTCGAGGCACAGCCAAAGGGATTTTAGCCAAACTTGGTGGCAATTTTAAAGGGGAGTGGGTGGTGGTGATTAAAGCCGCACCCAAACAAAACAGCTCTGCCATCACTCAAGAAGATATCCTCTCGCTTGATATCCCTAAAAAAACTCAGGCGAAACTTATCGGTAAAATCACAGGTGAAAAAACAAAAGAGTGCTACAAGAGACTGTTAAATCCTTAAAAACTAACACTAATTAAAAAATTTTCGCTAAAATATCTTTATGTTAATTTATGCCAAACAACCTGTTTATTATATGATACAGCACCACCCGCAGAAGATAAAAAAACTTTATCTTGCCAAAGAGTTGGATAAAAAAGAGTATTCACGCCTTATGAAGTTAGGGTTTGAGATTAAGCGCATCCCTAACGAAGCGGCTGTAAAGATGAGTAAAAATGCCAATCATCAAGGTTTTTTGGCTGAGATTGATGATTATAAATTACACGATTTTAAAACATTTTTAGACAAAGAGTTTGTTGTTGTTTTAGCGGGACTAACCGACATCGGCAACATAGGTTCGATCATTAGGACAGCTTACGCACTTGGTGTTGATGCGATCGTGGCATCTGGAGTGAAAAATTTGCCACTTGAACCGATACTGCGAACCAGTACGGGAGCACTGATCGATATGCCCTTTGCGATTGAGCGCAATATCCACAATGTGCTCAATGATCTGAAAATGTCTGGTTTTAGCAGTTATGGAGCTGATATGGGTGGTGTTGATATCTGTCAAATAAAACCGGAAAAAAAGCGTGTGTTGGTACTTGGAAGTGAAGGGGAAGGTTTGAGTTCGCGTGTGGCATCAAAGCTTGACAATATTGTCAGTATTGCGATGGCGCACGAGTTTGATTCTTTAAATGTGAGTGTGGCGGGTGCCATTTTGATCGATAGGATGCGGTATGAGTGAAGCTTTGCAGAGTTTAAGAGAGATAGGTGCTCAAAAGATTTATGAGCAGACACATATTCCTACAGTGCATATACAGGCGATTTTGCACGAGAGTTTTGATGACTTAAACAAAGTGCAGTTTATGGGATTTATCTCGATTTTAGAGCGTGAATATCAACTCGATCTTCAAGAGGTAAAACTCCAAGGGATAGCTTACTTTGACGACAACATGCAACGTGAGGATGAGAAGAGTATTTTTCTCCAAACAGATAAAAAAAATAAAAACAGATTGATCTACCTGCTGCTTTTTGTGGTTTTGTTTGTGATTGTTTTTGTTGTTTATTTTATCGATTCCGATACACAGCAGGCTGTTTTAGATCATGAAAACGAAGTTTCACAAGAGCTAAACAGCGAGATTGTAGCTAGTGAACCTGTAAAAGAGGAGCAAAACATCTCTAAGGTGACTGTCGAGTTGCAAAGTGATCAAAATCTTTCTAAAAAGATTGAAAAATCTTTGCAGATAAAAACAGATAAAAAACTGTGGATCGGCTATATTGAACTTGCTACAAATAAGAAAAAACAAAAAACTTTCACCGGTACACTTGAGCTTGATCCAAATATCGACTGGCTGATTATTTTAGCGCATGGTTATGTCGATTTTGAAATTGATGGTGAAACAAAACACTTCACAAAACCAGAGGGGCTAAAATTTTTGTACAAAGAGGGTAAACTAAAGCAGATAGACTTCAAAGAGTTTAAACGCCTCAATAGAGGACGTGCATGGTAAGAATACTTTTGCTTATTACCCTGTTTTTTGGTGTTATACAAGCTCAAGAGACTATTTTTAACGAAGAATCTAATCTTACGACAGACCCTTTGGAGCTAAAAATACAAAGTTTTCTCTCTGCTAAGTCTTATGAAGCTAATAAAGCGTTTATTGAAGCGGTATTTGATCCTAAAAGTGCATACTATACAAACGAGAGGGTTGATGCTGTCAAGGTGATTGAAACTTTAAAAGAGAATGGTTTGCTTGATCTGTTTTTTGAGAGACCACGGGTTGTCAAGCTTGATTTTAAGACAAATGGCTCACCCATTTTCTTTGTGAAATTGATGAGCGACACGTTAGCTTCTATGGGGTACTACAAATATGTTACAACAGCCTCAAAAAGAGATGCTTCAGAGTTTGTGTGGAGTATTAACCTCACTTCGGAGTATGCGACCGACCCTCTTCTTTTGCAACAAGAACTTGCCAAAAGGGGGTGTAGTATTGTTGATATTCAAAGAAAGAGTGCACAGGAGTGGTCTTATCTAGTCGATATTTCACATGCAAGGCTCCATGTCGCCAAACTGCAGGCGAATTATCAGGTTGTGTTAAAACGTTTGCTTTATGAGCAATGGCTTGATGTTTCCTCGATCCGAGAGTTACACTTTGAGAGTAAAAGTAGAAACAGGTGGTATCCTTATATCGCTTTTTTTGATACTTCAATGCATCTTCTTAAGGTGATAAAAAAAGATTTCATCACAAAAAAGATGGATATAGAGATCCCAAAAGGAGCGTACTATATCAAAATATCTGATATGTATACACTAAAAAACCTCAAAGATCAACTCATACTTTTGCCCAAAGGTTCGAGGTAATTGAGCTGCGTAAGCTCGCTTATAAAAATTTTTGCTAAAATAGCACTATTATTTTAGATTAGGAACATTCGATGTTTGACGAGTTTACATTTAACAGAGTTGAGAGATTACCCAAGTATGTTTTTGCTGAGGTGAACGAGATCAAGATGGCGGAGCGCCGTGCGGGTAAAGATGTTATAGATTTTTCTATGGGAAACCCTGACGGCGATACCCCTGAGCATATCCGCGCCAAACTCGTTGAGTCTGCCCAAAAAACAAAAACACACGGCTATTCAACATCTAAAGGGATCCCAAAACTGCTCAAAGCGATCGCAGACTGGTACGAGCGACGCTACGATTGTAAGCTTGATCCTGAGAGTGAGTGTGTCGCAACGATGGGGAGTAAAGAGGGGTATGCGCACCTGACCTATGCAATTATCAATCCGGGTGATGTAGCTGTTGTTCCTGATCCAACCTACCCTATCCATGAGTATGCTTTTATCTTGGCAGGTGGGAATGTGATCAAGTTTGGGGTCGATTTTGATGAGCATTACCGCTTGTATGAAGATAGATTTTTTGATAACTTGGAGAAGGTTTTTAAAGAGTCTTCACCAAAACCAAAATATGTGCTTGTAAACTTTCCACACAACCCATCAACTGCAACCGTTACACCTCAGTTTTACGAGCGCCTCGTAGCGATGGCAAAAGAGAAAAGATTTTACATCATCTCCGATATTGCGTATGGAGATATCACTTTTGATGGGTATAAAACACCCTCCATTATGCAGGTCAAAGGTGCTAAAGATGTAGCGGTTGAGTCCTTTACTCTCTCAAAAAGCTACAACATGGCAGGGTGGCGTGTTGGCTTTTTTGTAGGAAACAAAAAGCTCATTGGAGCACTCCAAAAGATCAAATCGTGGCTTGATTATGGGATGTTTACACCGATCCAAGTTGCCGCAACAGTAGCGCTTAACGGTGATCAGCAGTGTGTAAGAGATATCACAGAGAAGTATAACCACCGCCAAGAGGTGCTCATAGAAGCGTTTGGGCGTGCGGGATGGCATATTGAGAAAAACGAAGCGACGATGTTTAGTTGGGCAAAAATTCCTGAGTGTGCCGCACACCTTGGAAGTTTGGAGTTTTCAAAAAGACTTCTTAAAGAAGCGGGTGTTGCCGTAGCTCCGGGGATCGGTTTTGGGGAGTATGGTGAGGGGTATGTGCGTATAGCGCTCATTGAAAACGACAACCGTATCCGCCAAGCCTCAAGAAACATCAAAGAGTTTTTAAAGCAGTTTGAGGGATGCAAACAAGAGGGTAAAAAATAATGGTAAAAGTTGGAATTATAGGTGTTGGAACGGTAGGAACAAGTGTTGCCAACATCTTAAAAGATAACGCAGATGTTATCCGCGCAAGAGCCGGTCGCGAGATTGTTGTCAAAAGTGGAGTGGTAAAAAACCTCACTAAAGACAGAGGGCTTGATATTATCATCACCGACAATGTGGACGATCTGCTCAATGATGAAGAGATCGATATCGTTGTGGAGCTTATGGGTGGTGTAGAAGAGCCTTTTGAGGTGGTAAAGCGCGCACTCCAATCAGGTAAAGCGGTTGTGACAGCCAATAAAGCCTTGCTTGCATATCACAGGTACGAACTTCAAGAATTGGCTAAAGATATCCCGTTTGAGTTTGAGGCAAGTGTGGCAGGGGGGATCCCTATCATCAATGCGCTTCGTGATGGGCTTTCTGCTAACCATATTGAGTCAATCATGGGGATTATGAACGGTACGTGTAACTATATGATGACAAAGATGAGCCAGGAGGGTGTGGCGTACGATGCGATTTTAAAAGAGTCCCAAGAGCTTGGTTACGCCGAGGCTGATCCAACTTTTGATGTGGGTGGTTTTGATGCTGCGCACAAACTGCTCATCCTTGCAAGTATTGCGTATGGGATCGATGCAAAACCGGAAGATATCCTTATCGAGGGGATCGAAAATGTTACCCAAGAGGATATCGCTTTTGCTAAAGAGTTTGGCTATGCGATCAAACTTTTAGGGATTGCGAAAAAAGATGGCAACGAGGTGGAGCTTCGAGTGCACGCGGCACTCATCAATCAAGATGCGATGATCGCCAAGATCGATGGTGTGATGAACGGTATTAGTGTTGTGGGTGACAAAGTGGGTGAAACGCTTTACTATGGTGCGGGTGCCGGTGGTGACGCGACAGCCTCAGCAGTTGTTGCCAATATCATCGATATTGTAAGGGGTCAGCGATCAAGTGCGATGTTAGGTTTTAACCGTCCGATGGAGGGTGAGGCACTTTCACTCAAAGCGCTAGAGGATATCAACTCCAAATACTATCTACGCATCAATGTCAATGATAAAGCGGGTGTTTTGGCGCGTGTAACAAAACTTTTTGAAGATAACAGCATCTCAATCGAGACAGTCTTGCAGCGCCCCGCCAATGCAACATCGGCAAATCTACTCATCGCAACGCACATTGCGCTGGAGAAGGATATCCAACAGATGATGCGTGATCTTGAATCGCTAGAGTTTGTGAATGAAAAACCTGTGATGATCAGGATCGTGTAAACACATCTTAAGTTTTATTTAATTATTAAGATTATCAGCCTGCTTCCATCAGCTTTAAGTCAAAGGATTGTAAACTATCTTTCCCGCAATTAAAGCCGATTTTTCAACAATATTTTATGAGGACAAATCCTCCCCTCGGTCTGAGCCTCATAAAACATTGTTAAAAAATCTCATTGATGGGCAAAAATAGGGTGGTTAAGATGGAAAACACACAAACAATAGACAGCGTATGCACATACTGCGGTGTAGGGTGCGATATCGCGGCAAATGTTGATACAGAGGCAAACAAGGTTGTGAAGATTTTTGCACACCCTGATGGTGTGGTGAGTCAGGGTAAGCTTTGTATTAAAGGTAAATACGGGTACGATTTTTTAGAATCTGCCAACCGTCTTAGAACACCACGGATCAAAAAAAGCTTTTTAGAGAAAAACCCCGCTATCAAAGAGGCTGTGGCTGCTTCGCTTGTTGATTTTGATGCTACATGGTATGAGTGTGATCTGGATGCAGCAACGACTGCGTGTGCGATGAAACTTAAAGAGATTCAAGAGCGATACGGTAGAAAATCGGTAGCAAGCATTGGCGGGGCGAGAACTTCTTGTGAGTCCTCTTATCTGTTTCAAAAATTTACCCGACACACACTCAACTCTCCCCATGTCGATAACTGTGCGAGGGTTTGCCACTCCCCTTCACTCAAAGGGATGCGTGCAACGATTGGCGAGGGTGCGGCGACAAATCCTTATAATGATATTTATAATGTTGATTTTATGATTGTTATTGGCTCAAACACAACTGAAGCGCACCCAATTATTGCTAACCGTATCTTGGATGTAGCGCGTGAAAAAGATAATTTGGCAGTTTTTGATGTGCGCGAGATCAAACTGCACCGTTTTGCCAAATACAAAGCGATCATCCCGCATGAGACAAATTTAATGGTGCTTAATATGCTGGCATTTGTGATCATCGAAGAGGAGCTTTACGATGAGAGTTTTATCGCCGATCGAACAAAGGGATTTTTAGAGTTTAAAGAGAAAATCTTAAACGATCCATTCGCAAAGCCTGAATATTTTGAGCAGATTGAAGGGTATGAGTATATGGCGAAGATGATTCGCAAGATCGCTCGTGAGTATGCACTTAAAAAATCGATGATCTTTTGGGGGCTTGGGATTACGGAGCATCTTGATGGCTCATACGCTGTTATGGCGATCACCCACTTAGCCCTTATGACGGGTAATGTAGGTAAAAGTGGAGCAGGACTCATGCCGCTTCGTGGGCAGAACAATGTGCAGGGAACTTGTGATATGGGGATGTTGCCATATTACGATCCAGACTACCAAGAGCCAAAAGAGGTTGGACTCATGACACCGCAGCTCATCGATGAGATGCTAGAGGGTAGGCTTAAAGCGGTGCTGAATATGGGGGAGGATATCACCCATATTCACCCAAATCTCAACAAGATCGACAAAGCTTTTAATGAGCTGGAGCTATTGTTTGTGCAAGAGGTGATGATGAACGATGTGGCAAGTCGTGGCGATATTGTTGTGGGTGTGAAATCAGCTTATGAGAAAATGGGTGTGTATGTCAATGCGATGCGACGACTCCACCTCTCACAGCCACTTGTTGCTTCAGACTTGCCGGATGATTGGGAAGTGCTGCAGATGTTAGATAATAAAATGGGTGGCGATGCCTCTTACAACTCCAGCCAAGATGTTTGGCAAGAGGTGCAACGCGTGGCGTATCGACGCTTTAGCGGGGCAGATTATCACAGACTTGAAAAATATCGCAAGCGTGGGCTTCAGTGGCCTGTGCACACCGAAGATACTCCGATCTTGCATCAGCTTGATTTTAGAACACCTGATGGGTATGGATATTTCAAGTACAAACAGTATGAGCAGCGTGGTATGGTGCAAGAGATTGTTGAGAATAAACTCACCGGCTACTACCTTACAACCGGGAGGACACTTGCGCACTACAACAACGCCGCACAAACCAAAGAGTCCAGAAGACTTAGTGAACGATATGATGAGGATATCTTGCTGGTGAGCGAAGCAGATGCGCATGAGTTTACAAGCGAGAAGGTGATCTTAAAAAGTGAATATGGGCAAACGACCCCGCTCACTGTTAAGATCACCGACAAGATCAAGTCAAAGACCCTTTTTGTAACATTTCACCATAAACGATCAAAAGTGAACGCTCTCTTTGGCGATGCAAGGGATGAGTTGATTTTAACGGCGGCATTTAAGTCGATCAAAGTGGATGTGATCCCAGCATAAATGAGTAGAAAAAAAGGGAATATCGCTGAAGATAAAGCGTGTGCATATCTGCAAAACAATGGCTTTGCAGTAGTAGAGCGAAACTTTTATGCCAAAGTGGGTGAGATAGATATCATCGCCACTAAAGATGGGGTGTATCACTTTGTTGAGGTGAAAAGTGGTGGGGATTACGAAAAAGCGATAGAGAATATCACACCCCAAAAACTCTCTAAGATCATTAAAACAGCTCACCTTTATATGAAAAAAAACAACCTTGATGTTGATTTTACTTTCGATGCAGTGGTTGTCACCTTGAGTGAGACTTTCTTGATTGAAAATATCACCCTTTAAGAATTAGAGATGTAAGGAAAACTAGATGGAAGCAAAAATATTTTTTGGATCAACCGAGGCTACAAAAGAGCAAAAAATACAAAGACTCTCACCATACAATGCCAAAGTGGTCTCAACGGCACCTGTGTGTGATGCAGAGGATACCAACAAAGCACTGAAGATTGCACAACAAGCGGCAAAAGCAGCGAAAAACACTACACTTTCGCAGCGATGCAGTTGGCTTTTGGATGTTGCAAGTAAACTCAAAGAGCAAAAAGAGGATATGGCGCGAACCATCACCGATGAGGTGGGTAAACCTATAACATTTGCAAGGGTGGAGGTGGATCGCTGTATCGAGACGATCACCCTTGCTGCTGAGACGATGCGCACGATGCACGGCGAGACGATCAACACCGACGCGATGGCAAGCGGGAAAAAAACGATGAGCTTTTTTAGGCGCGAGCCTGTCGGTGTAGTAGCGGCGATCACCCCGTTTAATTTTCCACTCAATCTTATAGCGCACAAGTTAGGAGCAGCACTTGTAGCAGGTAACGCCGTGGTGCTCAAACCGACTCCTGAAGCACCGCTGACGGCGTATAAGTTTGCCAAGATGTTTATCGAGAGTGAGTATGCGATCAAAGATGCTTTGAGTGTGGTTTATGGGGATGTTGAGGTTGGAAGTGCGCTTGTGAGTTCAGATATCCCGCGTGTTATCAGTTTTACCGGAAGTGTTCCTGTTGGTAACATCATCACCAAAAGTGCGGGGATCAAAAAAGTTTCCCTTGAACTTGGTGGCAATGCAGCGACATTTATCGAAAAAACGGCGGACTTGCAGCTTGCTGCTAAGCGTTGTGCTCTTGGTGCGTTTGTTAACTCCGGGCAGGTGTGTATCTCCCTGCAACGCATCTATGTTGATGATGCGGTGTATGAGGAGTTTGCATCATTGATGACCCAAGAGACAAAAAAACTCAAAGTTGGCTCACCGTACGATGATGATACTTTTATGGGACCACTGATCGATGATGATGCGTGTGATCGAGCGATGGGCTGGGTAGAATCTGCCATAGAGGAGGGCGCTGTTGCGATGCTGCCGCCTCGACGTGAGGGGAGAGTTTTTTATCCGTGTGTGATGTGTGAGGTGCGCGATGATATGGCGATTGTGTGTGAAGAGGTTTTTGCTCCTATTGTCTCACTTGTCCGTGTAGATGGTTTTGATGATGCCCTGCTACGTATGAACAATTCGCCGTACGGATTGCAGTTTTCCGTCTTTACCAACGACTTAAACATCACAAAACGTGCCATAGATGAGCTAGAAGCGGGTGGAGTGGTGATTAACGATATGCCGACACTTCGTTTTGATATCCAGCCTTATGGGGGTGTCAAACTCAGCGGTGTAGGGCGTGAGGGTCCAAAATTTGCCATCGAAGAGATGACGGAGATCAAGTCTGTTGTGATCTGTTAAGGTTAAGTCATAAGGGGGGAGATTGCATTATGAATAGCACTGAGATACTTCAACAAATAAAAGAAGTTTTAGACCCAAATATCTCTATTGGAAGAGAGGCAGCATAGAGTTATGTCAGGCTATAAACCTCTCTATACTCTTACTTCCAAGATGCTTCATTTAAGTACTCAGATAAGTGAAGCATTAACAAACTTAGAACACAATACCAAAGAAGCTATTCCGCCCATTTTAAGAAAGAAAAATCGTATTAAGACACTTGCCGGTACGCTTGAGATAGAAGGGAATTTTCTGGGTGAAGAGAAGATTACCGCAATACTAGATGGTAAAAGAGTACTGGGCACGATGCTGGAAGTAGCAGAGGTGGAAGGTGCTATTGCTGCATATTCACAAATGGAGAGCTATCGTTATGATAAACTGGACGATCTTTTAAAAGCCCATGAGCTGATGATGAAGGGTATCTTAAAGAGTGCAGGAAGTTTTAGAAATGTAAATGTCGGTGTAGGTAGTAGCGAGGGGGTCAGTCATGTAGCACCACCATTTGAGCGTGTGCCTGAGCTTATGCAACAGCTTTTTAACTGGTTGGCAAAGAGCGATGAGCATCTTCTGATTAAAAGTTGTGTGTTTCATTATGAGTTTGAATTTATTCATCCTTTTAGTGATGGTAACGGCAGGATAGGCAGACTCTGGCAGAGTGTTATCCTACATCGATGGAAACCGATTTTTGCTTCAATGCCTACCGAGAGTATCATCAGGGATCATCAAGATGCCTACTACCATGCCCTTGAAGTAGCAGGAAGTGACGGTGAAAGCACCCCATTTGTCGAGTTTATGTTGGAGATGATTCTACAAACTATACAAAATGTCCCCAAAAATGACCCCGATAATGTCCCCAAAGATAGACTTGAGTCTATACTTGAACATCTTGCCAAAACGCCAGATATGAGTGTGCGTAAGCTCTCTGAGATTTTATTGGTCAGTGACAAGACCATCAAACGAGATCTTGAAAAACTCAAAGAGCAAAAGAAAATTGAACGCATAGGCAGTAATCGTAAAGGTTATTGGAAGATCATAGAGATACAAAAAAATTGATGGGACGATCGAGACTGTTTATTGCTTATCTTTAAGAAAGAGAATTTTTAGTATAATGGATTTTCTTTTAACAAAGGTAAAAAACATGCAAAAAGAGATACTCAATGATAATACAGATATTACTGCTAACTCTCAACAAATAGAACTTCTTAAAAAAAACTTTCCACAATGTTTTGATAAAGATGGAAATTTTATCATCCATAAGATGGAGGAGATTGTGGGGGAGAGTGGAGTTGAACTCTCAAAGGAGAGCTACTCTCTTAACTGGCTTGGAAAAAGCTATGCAAGATTCCTTGCCAATGAAAATCCTCGCATGCTCCTCAAAGAAGTTAAAGAGCACAATACCAAAGAACAAAACAAAGAGAGTCAAAATCTCCTCATAAAAGGTGATAATCTCGAAGTACTCAAGCACCTCTCAAACGCTTATGCAGAGTCTATCAAGATGATCTATATCGATCCGCCATATAACACAGGATCGGATGGGTTTGTTTATAGCGATGATAGAAAGTTTCGACCTGAAGAGCTTAGTCGTTTAGCGGGTATTGAGATTGATGAGGCTAAAAGAATACTTGAGTTTACTCAAAGCAGTGCCAACTCCCACTCTGCATGGCTTACTTTTATGTACCCACGGCTTTATGTGGCAAGACATCTGCTCAAAGATGATGGGGTGATTTTTATCTCTATTGATGATAACGAACAGGCACAGTTGAAGTTACTTTGTGATGAGATTTTTGGAGAGGAGAATTTTGTAGCAGCATTGCCTACAATTATGAATTTAAAAGGAAATAATGACGAATATGGTTTTTCCGGTACACATGAATATACAATTGTTTATGTCAAAAATAAAGAGAATACTAGATTAGGTGAATTTAAAATTGCTGATGATGAATTAGAAGAGTGGAAAGAAGATGAAAAAGGTTACTACAAGCATGGGGCAAATTTGAAAGCGACAGGTGGAAATGCTCCACGAGAAAAGAGACCAAATCTCTTTTTTCCAGTCTTTATCGATGACAATGATACTGTTTATGTTGCAGAAAATAATCAACCTCCCAAGAGCTATACAGGCAATTTAGTTACTCTATACCCTATTACAAATAATAAAGAGATGTCATGGAGGTGGAGTAAAGATAAAATCAGAAGAGAATCAACAGAGATTATTGTATCAAGAAATGGAAGTATAGGGATTTATAAAAAACAAAGACCTTCGATTGGCGAAATGCCATCTAAAAAGCCAAAATCAATATTTTATAAACCACAATACAGTAGTGGAAATGGTATAAAAAGCATAAAAGATTTATTTAATGAGAGACTATTTTCAAATCCTAAGCCAATAGAATTGATTAAGGATTTTATTGTGATTGGTACACAAGAGAAGGATAAAAATATCATTCTAGACTTCTTCGCAGGCTCAGGCACAACAGCCCATGCAGTGATGCAACTCAATGCAGAGGATGGGGGTAATAGAGAGTTTATCACCGTACAAATCCCAGAAGAGACAGATGAGAAATCGGAAGCCTATAAAGCTGGATATAAAACCATCTTTGACATTACAAAAGCCCGCATCGAAAAAGCAGCAGTCAAAATCGCTACAGAGAATCCAGACTATAAAGGAGATCTCGGTTTTAAAATCTATGAGACAATTCCTGTATGGGATGGATACCTAGACGATATTGAAGAGCTTCAAGAGGAGACAACGCTTTTTGATGGAAGTAAGCTTAGTGATGAAGAGCTTGAAGTGCTTTTAACCACTTGGAAAGTTCATGATGGTATGGAACTTAGCCATGAACTAAGCAAGATTGATTTGGCTGGTTATGAAGCTTGTCTTGGTAATGAAACACTCTATTTTGTGCATTCAGGATTTAGCACAGAAGCACTCAAAAAGCTTATAGAAAAGTTAGATAGCGATAAAACTTTTGAGCCTAGCCGTGTGGTGATGTTTGGATATAACTTTGCAAGCAAACACCAACGAGAGCTCGAAGAAGCATTAAGCTCTTACGCCAATAAAAAATCTATAGAGTTAGACCTCATAGTGAGATATTAAGATGGCAGGATTTAAGTTTGAGCGAAATCTACCCCATCAGGTAGCAGCGGTTGAGTCGATAATGACGGTGTTTAATCAAGCTATTGCCAAGGAGCTTGATGAGAGAGCAATGGCAAAAGTCTCTAACCCGATTATTGAGTATAGTCCAAGTTATAAATTTTGTCAAAACATTGCCGAAATCAAAAGCAAAAACCATATTGAGTATGATGGATGTGATAGTTTTGATAGGGTGATTGATATTATGATGGAGACAGGTACGGGGAAAACCTACACCTACACCAAAGCGATGCTAGAGCTACACAAACAACTTGGCATCCATAAATTTGTGGTGGTTGTACCTACACTCTCCATCAAGGCAGGTACGGTAAATTTCCTCAAAGCAAAAGCTACAGCAGAACACTTTCGACAAGAGTATGGTACCAATATCAAAACCTATGTAGTGCAGAGCCAAAAAACAAAGAAAAACAAAAAAGCCTATATGCCTCAAGCTCTAAGAGAGTTTGTAGAGGCTGACAGTAGCGGATCAAAAAGTGTGCATGTGCTTGTTATCAATGCAGGGATGATTAACTCCGATACGATGAGTAAAAAGTTTGATGTAACTCTCTTTGACAGATACAACACCCCATTTGGAGCCATTGCCTCAACACACCCCTTTACCATCATCGATGAGCCTCATAAATTCCCTCCTAAGGGTAAAACATACGAAAATATACAGAAGTTTGGATCGCAGTTTATTCTCCGTTTTGGTGCAACTTTTAACGATGAGTTTCATCATCTTATCTATCGACTGAGTGCGGTAGATGCTTTTAACGATAATCTTGTAAAAGGTGTTGTAGCTCATGTAGAGGAGTTTGACGGGGAGAAAGATGCGATCGTAACACTTAAAAGTACTGATGGAAGCGAAGCCACTTTTGAACTCAATGAAAATGGTAAAAAGAGAAAGTTTAAAGTAGGGAAAAAAGAGAGTATGGCTACCGTACATCCAGAGATGAGAGATCTCTTTATCGAGTCACTTAACAAAAGTGTTGTTGTTTTAAGTAATGGGCTGGAGTTAAAAAAAGATAGCAGACTTAACCCATACTCTTATGCTGAGTCGTTGCAGGATAAAATGATGCAAGAGGCTATTGCAAACCATTTTGAGATAGAGAGAGATCTTATGAGTCGCGAAGTGCGTATTAAACCGCTTACGCTCTTTTTTATCGATGATATTGAGGGATATCGTGAAGAGAACGGCATCTCAGGATCCCTTAAAGAGAAATTTGAACGCATGGCTAAAGCCTATTTACAAAAAGAGCTAGAGTGTGTAAGCGATGAGAGATATAAGGCATATTTGGAGAAATCATTAAAAGATATAAGCCTCATACATGGCGGATACTTCTCAAAAGACAACAGCGAAAAAGATGAAAAGATAGAAAAAGAGATTGCAGAGATTTTGCATGATAAAGAGGCTCTGCTTAGTTTGGAAAATCCAAGACGCTTTATCTTCTCCAAATGGACACTGAGAGAGGGGTGGGATAACCCCAATGTGTTTCAAATTTGCAAGCTAAGAAGCAGCGGCAGTACCACCTCCAAGCTCCAAGAGGTTGGGCGTGGACTTAGACTCCCAGTTAATGAGTATATGAGCAGGGTCAAAGATGAGAGTTTTGATCTTCACTATTTTGTAGATTTTACTGAAAAAAGATTTGTCGATACGCTTATAAGTGAGATTAACGAAAAATCAGGAGCATTTAGTAGTGATATAGTGCCAAATAAATTGACAGAAGAACTCATTAAAAAGATTACAGAGGCTTATGGTGTCGATGAGGATACACTACTTGAAACACTCGATGATGCAGGAGCTATCAAAAGAAATAATGACTTTAAAGAGGGTGGTTATGAGATTGTAACTACTATGTATCCTGATGCATTTGCAGGTGTTGGTAAAAACAAAATTAGAAATGCAGGAAGCAAACGAGATAAAGTGAGTTTAAGAGCAGGTAAATATGATGAACTTAAATCGCTATGGGAGAGCATTAACCAAAAGGTTGTCTTGGAGTACAAAATAGAAGATGAAAGTAAGTTTGAAACACTGTTTCAAGGTTATCTTGAAGATAATACAAAAAACTTCAAACCCCAAGGTGTTACAACGAAAATAGGAAGTATCATCTTTGAAGAGGGCGTAGCCTTTTACAAAGAGATAGAGAGTGTGGATGATGAGATACTACCTATCTCAACTATGAGTTATAAAACATTTTTGATCGAACTTAGCAAAACACTTAGCCTCAACATACAAACACTTCACCGTGTATTTATGTCTATAAAAGAGCAACTTGATATTAACTGCTATCTCAATCAACAAACAATACGAATAATAAAAGCAGGTTTTAACAAGTATCTCCTAGATCATGCTTTTTCAGATTTTTCAATTGGCTACAAAAATGTGGCTAACAAAATACACCCAACAAAATTTACAGATATAGATGGTAAACCCCTAGAGAGCATTAATGCCAGTGATGTGGGAGTGAAATACTCCGATGACAAGGTAGCAGATAGTTATCTTCTCGATGCGCTTTATTATGATAGCGATTTGGAGAAAGAAAATATTCAAAGTGAAATAAAAGAGGTGATAGTATTTACAAAAATTCCTAAAAACTCAATCAAGATACCGGTAGCAGGTGGGGGAACATATAGCCCAGATTTTGCTTATGTCGTAAAAAATAAGGATGGCAAAAAGAAGCTACATCTCATTGTAGAGACAAAAGATAAGGGCAAAAGAGATCTATTTGATGATGAGAAACAGAAAATAAAACACGCACAGAAGCTTTTTGAACATTTGAGCGATGTAGTGAAAATAGAGTTTAAAAAACAATTTAGGGGCGATAAAATGGTAGAGATCATTAGGGAGATTTTGTACTAGGGTTTTGTGCTTCTTGGTAGGAGTGTCTTTCCTCTTGAGCTTTTTGGGTAAGTGCTTCATGCTCTTTTGTAGATTTAAAACCCGCTTCTTCAAGCTGGAGCGTTTTTGAGATACACAGTGTTTTTTCATCAGAGCAGATTGCAACCGGCAGCGGGATCGCTGCACGGATGATGGAGCAGTTTTATACAAATATTCCTATTTGGGATGAGAATCATGAAAGCTTAAAAGTGCGTCAAGAACTGTACTGTAAAAATGGGTAAATTTAGCACTTTTTGGATATAATCGCGTAATTTTATAAAAAGAGATAACGAGTAATGGATATTAGAGAAGAGTTTCTGAAGTTTTTTGAATCCAAAGGGCATACAAGAGTGGATTCCGCTGCCCTTGTGCCAGACGATGCAACACTGTTGTTTAATAATGCAGGGATGGTGCCTTTTAAGTCGATCTTTACTGGTGAGGTTCCGATTCCCACAAACCCTCGTGCAACTTCGTGCCAGACATGTATCCGTGCAGGTGGGAAGCACAATGACCTTGAAAATGTGGGTCACACAGCACGCCACCACACTTTTTTTGAGATGCTTGGTAACTTTAGTTTTGGGGATTATTTCAAAGAGGATGCGATCGCTTACGCTTGGGAGTTTATTACCGAAGTTTTGGAGTTTCCAAAGCAGAAGCTTTGGGTGACGGTGCATGAGAGTGATGATGAGGCTGAGGCTATCTGGGCGAAATATATCGCCAAAGATCGCATTATGCGTATGGGTGATAAAGACAACTTTTGGTCGATGGGAGATACAGGACCGTGTGGACCTTGTAGTGAGATCTTTTACGATCAGGGAGCCGAGAGGTTTAACGGCCCGGAGGATTATATGGGGGGTGAGGGTGATCGCTTCTTAGAGATCTGGAACCTTGTTTTTATGCAGTATGAGGTCAAAGAAAAAGGTGGCGAGCGAATCCCCCTTGCCAAGCCTTCGATCGATACCGGTATGGGGTTAGAGCGTGTTGTGGCACTTAAGGAGGGGGCAACCTCCAACTACGGCTCAAGCCTTTTTATGCCGATCATCAACAAAGTTGTTGAGCTCATTGGCAAAGAGTATCTGTATGAGACGGGAGCGAGCTATCGAGTGATCGCCGATCACATAAGAACGGCGGTGTTTTTACTCGCTCAGGGTGTGAACTTCTCCAACGAGGGGCGTGGCTATGTGCTGCGACGTATCCTGCGTCGTGCGGTGCGTCATGGCTATCTTCTTGGGTTTAAAGAGCCGTTTATGTATAAACTTGTCGATACCCTGGTGGCGATTATGAAAAGTGAGTATGGTTATCTGGAGCAAAAAGCTGAGGTTGTTAAAGAGCAGATCGAGCTTGAAGAGGCGAGATTTTTCAAAACGATCGAGTCTGGGATCGAACTGTTTGAAAAAGAGCTCGCAAACACCAAAGATACTTTTAGCGGCGAGGTAGCGTTTAAACTCTACGATACTTTTGGTTTCCCACTTGATTTGACTGAAGATATGCTTCGTGAGCAATCGATCGCACTCGATATTGCAAAGTTTGATGCTTTGATGCAAGCACAAAGAGAGCGAGCCAAAGCGGCGTGGAAAGGCAGCGGCGATGAGGCGGTGCATGGTGATTTTAAAGAGCTTTTAGAGGAGCTTGGGGAGAACACTTTTGTCGGCTATGAGTTTACTAAGCACTCAGGTGAAGTCAAAGCACTGCTAGATAGCGAGTTTAAAAGAGTCCAAACACTCAAAGCGGGTGAGCAAGGGTGGGTTTACCTTGACATTACACCGTTTTATGCTGAAAGTGGTGGGCAGTGTGGTGATATCGGTGAGCTAGAAGGGTTTGCCAAAGTGCTTGATACCAAGAAGTTTTTTGGGCTTAATCTCTCACACATTGAGGTAAGCAAAGATCTTCAAGTTGGTATGGTAGTGGATGCGCATGTTGCTATCTCAAGAGCAGAGATCACCAAACACCACTCCGCAACACACCTGCTTCATGCGGTACTTTATGATGTTTTGGGCGATCACATAAGCCAAGCGGGCTCACTTGTGGAAGCCAAAAGACTCCGTTTTGACTTTTCCCATCCAAAAGCGCTAACTCACGAAGAGATAGCCGAGATTGAGCAACGAGTGAATGCACTTGTAACGCGTGGAATTGCAAGAAAAACAGAGGTGTTGCCAATTGAGGCAGCGAAAAAATCGGGTGCAAAAAGCCAGTTTGGTGAGAAGTACGGCGATGAGGTTAGGGTTGTGAGTTTTGATAAGGCAAGTATTGAGTTTTGTGGGGGTATCCATGTTGACAACACTGCAAACATAGGCAGCTTTATTATCACCAAAGAGAGTGGTGTCAGTGCTGGTGTGCGTAGGATCGAAGCGGTGTGTGGCAAAGCGGCGTACGATCATTTCTGCGATCAGCGCACCCTTTTAAAACAGATTGAAGCGGAGGTGAAAAACAGCGATGTGATTGCGGGGATTAATCGCTTGAAATCTACGATCGATACGCTTAAAACTGAAGTCAAAGAGGCGCTTGAAGCTGCCAAAGTTGAGATCGAAGCTGATGAGATCGGCGGTGTGGCTGTAGTGATCGAGGAGTTGCCAAGCGGTGATATCAAAGAGAAGATCGATGCGCTTAAAAACCAAAACGATCAAGTTGCCGCGATGCTTTTTCAGGTCAAAGGGGATAAGGTGCTTATCGCCGCAGGTGTTAAAGGTTGCGATGCCAAAGCGGGTGATTGGATCAAAAAAGTAGCTCCCGTGCTTGGCGGCGGCGGTGGAGGCAGACCTGATTTTGCCCAAGCGGGTGGTAAGGATGTGACAAAACTCCCTGAAGCAAAAGAGGCTGCAAAAGCTTATATAACGGAGGTTCTTGGATAATGAAAGATCTTATGATACAACTTTTTGCCGAGCATAGAACACTTATAGTTTTTTTACATGTCATGAGTGCCGTTGTGTGGGTTGGCGGGATGATAGCGATCCGTTTTGCCGCGCACCACTCATTTGCGGAGTTAGAGCCTGCGCAGAGATTACCCCGCACAGCACACGCACTGAAACGACTTTTTGCCATTGTGTCACCATTGGTAATTATTTTGATCATTACTGCGGTGATTATGGCGGTGGGTCTTGGTTTTCGCGCAGCTGCTGTGGATGCTAACGGGAATGTGATCGATGATTATGCGATGTATATCTATAACCTTGTCCATCTCAAAGAGGTTTTATGGATGGTGATGGCAGTTAACCTTTTTGCGATGATCTTACGCCGTAACAAAGCACAAAGACTGCTAGAGAGTGGCGATATGGAGGGTGCAAAAAAAGCGCTTGGATTGATCGGCAAATATATGGTACCACTGAATATCATCTTGGGTATCGGTGCTATCTTTTTAGGAGTGGCTTTGCGAAATGCCTATTAGACTTGCATCTAGCTCACAAACTCGTGCACTACTGCTCAAACAAGCTGGGATCGATTTTATCCAAGAGAGTGTGGAGTTTGATGAGGAGGGTATTGTCGCAATGAGCCCAAAAAATTTTGTCTATCGGGCAACACTTGGCAAATATGAGGTAAACTTCAAAGCTTACGGGATAGAAGAGTATCCACTTTTAGTAGCCGACACAGTTGTAACCTCACAAAACAAAATCCTACGCAAAGCAAAATGTATCGATGATGCTCGTAATATTTTAATGACGCAAAGTGGAAGTATGACGAGTATCATTACATGTATGATCTATCAAGACACGACAAAGAAAATTATCGATATATCACAAACCGATTATCTGTTTGAGAGTTTTGATCTTGATGATTTAGAAAACTATCTTGCAAGTGGTGCGTGGCGAGGCAAAGCGGGTGCTTGTATGGTGGAGGGTTTTTGTAAACCTTACATCAAAGAGGTACGCGGTTTTGAATCTACGGCGATGGGGTTGTGTACGGAGGTGCTTCGTGGATTTTCTAAGTTAAAGTGATGCCGATGGATTACTACAACAAAGAGCTGCAAGCACTGAAACGTGCAGGAAGGTTTCGTTCGCGTGAACTAAGCGATGCCGCGTGTAAAGATTTTGCAAGTAATGATTACTTAGGACTTGCACATAACAAACAACTTCATAGCGTGACATGTAATATACTTTCGCAACAGGAGTTGCATGCCTCGAAAGCATCCTTGCTCGTTAATGGATACCACCAGATCCATAAAGATTTTGAAGATGCTTTGTGTGAGGCAAACGGTTTTGAAGCGGGTGTGGTGGTTGGCAGTGGGTTTAATGCAAACATTGCACTCATAGAATCGCTTGTGCGCAAAGGTGACAGACTCTTTATGGATGAGCTTTACCACGCTTCAGGAGTACTTGCGACAAACTTAGAACACGTAGATGTGACTTTTTTCAAGCACAACGATATGCAAGAGCTGGAAAATTTGTTGCAAAAATCTGATGCAAAGCGTAACATTATTGCAGTAGAGGGGATCTACTCGATGGATGGTGATCTGTGTGATAAAGAGGTGTTTACGATTGCTAAGAGATATGATGCGATTTTGATTGTTGATGAGGCACACAGCAGTGGTGTTGTCGGGGATGATCTTATGGGTGTGTATGATCTTTATGGTGTTGCAATAGAGCCAAACCACATCAAGATGGGAACATTAGGCAAGGCTTATGGGAGTTTTGGAGCGTATATTTTGGCTTCTGCACACATAGTAGAGTATCTTTTAAATCGTGCCAAGCCTCTTATCTATGCCACTTCGCTTTCACTCTACGATACCCTTTTGGCACATCAGGCTCTCAAGTATATTTTGGCAAACAAAGAGGATCTCAAAGATGCAATACAAACAAGACACAAGATTGTTAAAGAGGTGTTTGGTCTTGATGTTGATGGGCTTATTGTGCCTATTGCCATAGGTGATAACAAGCGGGTGTTGCAGATCAAAGAGCAGCTTTTAAAAGAGGGTTATGCGATAGGAGCGATCCGTCAGCCTACAGTTAAGCGAGCGATACTGCGCATCATTGCAAGGTTGCATGAAAGTAGTAAATCTTTTGAAGTGCTGTGTCAAAGAGTAAGGGAGCTGGTGTGAAGATAGAGCGCTTGCATATAACGTTAGGTGAGCAGACACTTGTTGATATCTCTTTTGAGATTCATAACTCTTTGGCGCTTGTTGGGCAAAGTGGCAGTGGGAAGAGTTTGACGCTTAAAGCGCTGCTTGATATGTTGCCAAAGCAGATGGAGTGTGAGTTGGTATATGATGCAGAGTATAAACTGCAAGCGGGTAAAACAGTCTCACTTGTAGTGCAAAACCCTTTTACGGCACTCTCACCGCTGACAAAAATCAACAAGCAGTTTTTTGCACCCCAAGAGAGGATAAAGCAACTTTTCTCTTTACTGGATCTTGATCTTGCACTTTTACAGAGGTTTCCGCCGGAACTCTCAGGTGGTCAGTTGCAACGTATTGTGATAGCGATGGCGATTGCACAAAAACCCAAGCTTCTTTTGCTTGATGAACCAACCACCGCGCTCGATCCACAAACAACAAAAGCGATCATTGAACTGCTAAAAAAACTGCAAAAACAGGAGGGGTTTAAGATGTTGTTTGTGACACACGATATCGCCTCAGCACAGGAACTTTGTGAGGATATCTGTGTGTTGCAAGAGGGTTGTTTGGTTGCGTGTGGTAAAATGGTTGATGTTATTGCCAATCCAAAACAACAATATACAAAAACATTGATCGAAGCAAACTTTGCGAACAGGAATTTTAGAGAATGATAAAAAAGATATTTGTAACACTCTTTTTACTTGGAGTTTTGTCCCCTTTTGCACTTTTTGGGTACTTTTATTTTGGTTACGATTATGATCTCTCCAAACTTATAGACTACAAACCCTCTGTCACTACAAGAATTTATGATAAAAATGGTGAGAAAATTGCAAATATATTTGAAAAAAAACACCGCTACTATGCCTCTTTTGATGAGATCCCGCCACGTGTGATCGAAGCGCTTGTAGCGATCGAAGATACCACATTTTTTGAACACCCCGGTATCAATGTTGATGCGATCTTTCGTGCGGCACTCAAAGTTATAAGAGCAGGAAAAGCGGTAGAGGGGGCAAGTACCATTACACAGCAACTTGTCAAAAATGTACTGCTTAGTAGAGAGAAAAAACTCTCCCGTAAGATCAAAGAAGCGATCTATGCGATCAAGCTTGAACAACGACTTACAAAAGAGCAGATTTTAGAGCGCTATCTCAATGAGATCTACTACGGGCATGGGTATTATGGGATTAAAACTGCCGCTGATGGTTATTTTCACAAGAAATTTGATGATCTTACCCTCAAAGAGATCGCGATACTTGTTGGTTTGCCAAAAGCCCCCTCAACCTATGCACCGACAAGAAACTATGAGATATCTTTAGGGCGTGCCAATAGAGTGATTGAGCGGATGCATATACTTGGTTGGATCGATGAAGATACGTATGAACAAGCATTAGCACAACGCCCTGTCGTTTATGATGATACACTAACACAAAACAAAGCACCGTTTATTGTGGATGAGGTTGTCAGACGCCTAAGAGATATGGGGATCAAAGATATTAAAACAGGCGGTTATGAGATAGACACTTCGATCGATCTAAAACTACAAAATGCAGCGCGAGAATCGGTTGCTTATGCTTATGATCAATTTTTGCAAAGATTGCAAAAATATAAAGAAAAAGAGCAAAAGATGATACAAGAGGGTAAGGAGCTTGACCCCGATCTATTACGCGCTGCTGATGTTAATGTCACAAAGCTTAACGGTGCACTTGTCTCAATCGATCCAACTAATGGTGATATCTTGGCGATGGTAGGATCGATCGATTATAAAAAGTCCTCTTACAACCGTGCATCCCAAGGGAGACGCCAGCCAGGTTCAGCATTTAAACCTTTTATCTATCAGGTTGCGATCAATCTTGGTTACAGCGGTGTTAGTGAGCTTGTAGATATTGCCAAAACGTTTGACTATGAAAAAGATGGCAAGGAGATGAAGTGGCAGCCAAAAAATTATGAGCATAATTATCAAGGGCTTATCCCACTACGTGAAGCATTGGTGCACTCAAGAAATCTTGCAACGATCAATCTGGTTAATGAGATAGGACTCAAACAGTTGATTTCGGAGCTGAAAAAATTTAACTTTAACAATCTACCTCACGATATGTCCATAGCGCTTGGAACAATGTCGATCTCACCTGTGCGTCTTGCAGAGTACTACACATCATTTTCAAATTACGGTACCCAAGTCAAAACCCATCTTATCACATCTGTTGAGCAAAAAGGTCATACTATCTATAAAAAAGAGGATCAATCTTTTAAAGTAAGCCCAAAAACGCAGGCGTTTATCATGACAACGATTTTACGAGATGTTGTTAAGCGAGGAACCGGTAGAAGAGCCAATGCACGCGGGATCGAACTTGCAGGTAAAACAGGAACAACCAACAACAATGTCGATGGATGGTTTGCAGGATATTCACCAACGATTGAGACGGTTGTGTGGTTTGGTAACGATGACAATACCCCGATGTATCATAAAGAGACGGGTGGGCGCATTGCAGGACCGGCCTTTTCACACTATTACACGCAGGTACTTAAGCTTTATCCACAAATTAAAAGGGAGTTTGATGTACCTAAGGGGATTATTGAGGTTACAGTAGATGGGAAAAAAGAGTATTTCAGTGATATCTCAAAGCCGCCTAAGGCTGAAGTGCATCCAGATGCTAATGAGGAGCTGTTGTTTTAGAGGCACCCTTTAGTTAAGCCAAAAATCAAGTTGAAAAGTTTATAATTAAAGTATAAACTTTAAAGGAAGATTATGATAGCAAGTGCAAAAGATTTAAGATTTAATATCTCTATGCTTTTTGATCTCTTGGAGAAAAAAGAGGAGATAACTATCACATACAGAGGTAAATCAAAAGCTAAGCTTATCCCATTTAGAGACTCAAAAAAAATCGAAGATGACACTTTGTTTGGTTTATGGAGCGACAGAGATGAAGATGTGGATGGGTATGTTAGAGACTTAAGAAGAGGTAGAAGCTTTGGTATATGAGCATTTAATAGATACCGATGTTTTGATTTGGTATCTACGGGGCAATGAAAAAGCTTATGATCTTATTCACAGTTTAAACGGTTTTTGTATCTCAAGTGTCACTTATATGGAGTTGATTCAAGGGATGAGGGACAAAAAGGAGTTGAAACTTCTCCAAAGAAGTTTTAAAAATTGGGATGTGAAAACTATTTTTATTTCCCAAGAGGTCTCAGCCAAAGCTTTATTTTATATGGAGGAGTATTTTTTATCTCATAGTATGCAGCTAGCTGACTCACTCATAGCATCGACTGCAACCACTTTTGGTATTAAGTTAGTTACAGCCAATGATAAACATTATAAAATCGTCAAAGAGCTTGATATGGAGGTATTTAGAGCATAGAGAATGTACGATTAAGGGCACAAAAGAGTGCTTTGATCGAGGCTACCGTGATATCGTTGTCCGCACCAACTCCAAAACGGGAAAGTAGATCTTTGGTAGTGATCTCTATGTATGCTATCGCCTTGGCGGAACTCTTATCACCACATGAATGTTCTGCATAAGATTTGATCATAAACTGATGCTCATAGTTTTGCATGAGGGCATTTTTACAAGCATCGATTGGACCGTTACCGATACCATCGGCAGTGATCTTTTTGCTGTTATATTCATACGTAAGAGTACATGTTGCTTGCCCACCTTTAGTGTTGGATATAAAGTCTATAAAATGAAGATGCTGTGGTGCTTCAAAATACTCTTTGGTAAAAGTATCCAAGATCTCCTCAGGTGTAAGCTCTCGCCCTTTAGCATCACTAAGGGCTTGAACCGCACGACCAATCTCAGGGTGCATCGCCTTTGGAAGCTGGTAGCCGTAGTTTTTCTCTAGGATGTATGCAACGCCACCTTTACCCGACTGGGAGTTGATACGGATGATCGACTCATACGTTCTTCCAACATCTGCCGGATCGATCGGCAGGTATGGAACCTCCCAAAAAGGATCCTCTTTGGCTTGCTGGTACGCCAAACCTTTGTTGATTGCATCTTGGTGCGAGCCTGAAAATGCGGTATAGACAAGTTCTCCAACATAAGGGTGGCGTGGGTGTGTTGGAAGCTCTGTTACCTTCTCAACGACCGCTACAACCTCATTCACATCAGAAAAGTCAAGTCCGCTGTCGATCCCTTGCGTTGTCATATTAAGAGCAAGTGTGATGATATCTACATTTCCTGTGCGCTCACCATTACTCAAAAGTGTCCCCTCAACTCTATCAGCCCCTGCTAAAAGGGCAAGTTCCGTGGCAGCGATCGATGTACCGCGATCGTTGTGGGTGTGTGTTGAGATAGCGATATGCTCGCGATTATCTAAGTGTCTACTCATCCACTCGATCTGATCGGCATAAACATTTGGTGTTGCCATCTCAACCGTTGCCGGCAGGTTGATGATCACCGGACGCTCTTTTGAGATCCCCCATCTCGCAGTTACTGCATTACAGATTTTAGCGGCAAACTCAAGCTCAGTTCCCGTAAAACTCTCCGGTGAGTACTCTAAAGTGATCTCTCCGTCATGCTCTTTTTCATATTTTTTGACAAGATCAACACCTTGAAGTGCTAACTCGATGATTGCATCTTGCTCTTTGTTAAAAACGATCTTTCTTTGTGCCACACTTGTGGAGTTATAAAGATGTACAACCGCTTTTTTTACACCTCTAAGTGCTTCAAAAGTTTTGGCTATTAAGTGCTCTCTTGCTTGTACAAGCACTTGAATTGTGACATCATCGGGAATGAGATTTTCATCAACAAGTTTTCTTAAAAAATCAAATTCAATCTTGGAAGCAGATGGAAATCCCACCTCGATCTCTTTAAATCCGAGTTTGAGCAAGAGTGTGTAGAGTTCAAGTTTTTTATCCATATCCATTGGGTTGATAAGCGCTTGATTGCCATCGCGAAGATCAACACTACACCATCTCGGTGCTTTTGTGATGGTATTGTCTGGCCATTGTCTATTTGGCAAGTCTATCTTTGGATACGGCTTGTATTTGCCATTTGGAATATGTTTCATAAAAAGACCTTTAAAAACTTGAAATTGTTGATAACACACTCTTATCAGACTTCTGTTTGTTATCATTGGCGGAATTATAGCGAATTTCGAAGTTTTTAAGAAGAGTTAAGCTCTCTCCCGCAAGGGGGAGAAGAGATTAGCACTGGTAAGTTGTTTTAAACTCGTAAGCAGTTGGGCGACCTTCGTCTGGGTAGATCTCTCTTTCAAATTTGTACTCTTTGTAGGTATCGATAAACTCATCACTAAATACAGGTTTTAAGAAGTCGTTGTCTTTTAAAAGACCCTCAATTGCTTCTCTAAGTGTGTGTGGCATTTGAGGGATACCTTTTTCGCGAATCTCATCAAGAGAAAGTTCAAAAAGATCCTCATCCATTGGTCCAACCATATCATAACCACCATTTTTGATACCGTCAAGTCCAGCCATCATCATAGCAGCAAACGCAAGGTAAGGACAAGCAGTTGAGTCTGGGAAACGCATCTCGATACGAGTCGCTTTCTCACCGGCACCGTAAGGGATACGACAAGAAGCTGAACGGTTTTGAGAAGAGTAAGTAAGGATACTTGGAGCTTCAAAACCTGGTAAAAGACGCTTGTAAGAGTTTGTTGAAGCATTTGTAAATGCTGCAACAGCATCAGCATGGTGGAAGATTCCACTTACATAGTCAAGCGCAGTTTTGCTTAGGTTACCATAGTTACCCTCTGCATAGAAAAGGTTTTTGCCATCTTTCCATAGAGATTGGTGTGTGTGCATACCGTTACCGTTGTCACCGTAAAGTGGTTTTGGCATAAATGTAGCAGTTTTACCGTTAAGGTGTGCTACCATTTTTACAACATATTTGTATTTTTGAACATTATCAGCCGCACCGATGATGTCGCTAAATACGATACCGATCTCACCTTGACCTTGCGCAACTTCGTGGTGACCAAGAACAACTTCAAGACCAACTTGCTCTAAAACTTGCATCATCTCAGCACGAAGATCAACCATAGAATCTGTCGGAGCTACAGGGAAGTAACCACCTTTTGTCCCAGGGCGGTGTGCAGTGTTGTACATATCTTCATAAGTTGTGTTAGAGTTCCACTCACCCTCTTCGGTATCAACTTTGTAACCGGCTTCATTGATGTTGTCGATGAACTGTACATTGTCAAAGATAAAGAACTCATTTTCAGGACCGAAGAATGCAGCATCGGCGATTCCAGCCTCTTCAGCATATTTAAGCGCTTTTTTCGCGATAGAGCGAGGACACTTTTCGTAAAGCTCACCTTTGTAGATATCAAAAACATCACAAAATACGATGATAGTCGGATCAGCAGTAAATGGATCTAAAAATGCTGTTGGAACATCCGGTTTTAAGATCATATCGGACTTGTTGATCGGCTGCCATGCTTCGATAGATGAACCGTCAAACGGAAAACCGTTTGTAAGGTTTTCAGCGTTTACTGCGCTCATTCTGTAGGTTAGGTGGTGCCATGCCCCTTTGATGTCTGTAAATCTTAGATCTACAAACTGTACATCATTCTCTTCACAAAAAGCGAAGAATTCATCTATGTTATTAACGAATTTACCCATTAATTTTCTCCTGAATTTTAATCTTTAAGTAGTATATCTTATTTTTTTGTACAGATGTATGATTTGCTGATTAAAATTTACTCAATTGTTCAATATGTTGCAATTTGTTATAATGGGCACCTCTAAAAACCCTAAGTGGTTCTCAGAGGTGCCCTAATTTTAGATATAACTTCTAAAGGAATCAAATAATGCAAAGTGCTCGCCCCAAACTTAGACAAAAACAGTTCTTAGATTTTCCAAAAGGAGATAAGTAATGACTAAAGATTTAACAACATCAACTATTAGCAGACAAAATATACTTAATAATGGTTTTGCTTTAGAACAAATTGAATCAAATCTTCCATTAAATGGGGTCTATTGGCATGACGAGATGATATTTACCAAAGCGCAAGTGGCTGAAATTTTGGATATTGATGAGAGGACAATAGACAGATACATAGAAAGTCACAGTGAAGAGTTGTCTAAACATGGATATAGAGTTATAAAAGGTCCGCAACTTAGAGAACTTAAAAAAATCTTACTCGACGACATCAATGTCGCCGACATCTCTAAAGTGCCTTCATTAGGGGTATTCTCTTTTAGGACAGTACTTAATATTGCCATGTTGGTCACAGAGAGTCAAAGGGCAAAAGAGATACGAAACAAGATACTCGATATTGTTCTTGATGTGATGGCTCAAAAATCAGGAGGCCATACAAAATATATTAACCAAAGAGATGAAGCCTATTTACCATCGACTTATAAAGAGTATAATTACAGAAAAGAGTTTACAGACGCTCTTGATTTTTATCTTCGGGCTGAGAACTGGAAATATGGGAAGTATACTAATCGCATCTATGAAGTGATTTTTTTAGAAAATGCCGCTGAATATAAAAAGATTTTAGCACTACAGCAAAAAGATAAAATAAGAGAGACCATGTATGCAGAGGTACTCAATGCTATAGCTAGTTTTGAACATGGATTGGCTGTTGAGATGAAGCAGAAGTTTGAAAAACTTGGGAGAAAACTCACACAAAAAGAGCTTGATGCGCTTATTGATGAAGCTTCAAAAAATCCTTATTTGGTACCACATATCAATGATGCCAGAGTCAAGATGGCAAGTCGAGATTTATGTTTTAGAGATGCCTTGCACCATAAATTGGAGAGTTATATTCAATCGGTGTCGCAAGATGATTTTGACAAGTTTTTAGGAGAGACAAGTAAATCTCTTCAAGAGAGACTTTCCGATCCTGAAACGCTTGCCGTTTTAAAAAGATTGAAAGATAGATAGTACAGATGGAGACTTCAATCTTTTATTTTGACACTAAACATGCCGTTGAAGTACACGACTGGATTATAGATAATAGTGGGGGATTGCATGGGTATCGTGAAATAGGATTTCTTGATAGCACTTTGGAACATATCCAAAATAATGATTATTACCCATCATTTGAAGAAAAATTAAAACACTTAGTCTATGCTGTGAATAAATTTCATCCCTTTACTGATGGTAATAAACGCTCTAGTTTGGTGTTAGGTGCTTATTTTTTGCAACTCAATGGCTATGGTTATTGTGTCAATAGATTTGTTCAAGAGATGGAAGAGATTGTGGTATGGTTGGCAGAAGGAAAAATAACAGATACATTACTGCTTGAAATTATACATTCGATTATCCAAGAGGATGAGTTTAGTGAATCATTAAAATTAAAAATAATTGAATCCGTATCCCATTAAAAAATAATTGAAAAGGTAGAACCTTTATTGGGCTCACTTTTAATCTTGAGTTTGAAGTTGTGGAGTTTGAGGATGTTCTCAACTAAAAACAGACCAAGTCCGAGTGAGTTGTTCCACGTGTTTTTATTGACACGGTAGAATTTGTCGGTGATCCTCTCAAGCTCTTTTTTACCGATTCCAATCCCACTGTCGATCACATCTAGCTGTTTTTGTGTGATTCTTACAACCACTTCATCCTCTGAATATTTTAAGGCATTTTCTATTAAGTTGGTAATGACGATGCCAAGCATTGTTTTGTCGGCTTTGATCGCTACATTTTCACCCTCTATAACGATCTCGCGGCGAGGATAGTTGAGTTTTAAGCCCTCAATACACTCATCAACTAGTTCGTTGATGCTGCACTCTTCAAGTGAGAGTGATTGTTGTTTGGAATCAAGCTTGAGTGAGAGGCGTAGAGTGTCGATCAGACTTGAGAGTTTCATACCGTTCGAGTGGATCTTGCCAAGAAATTTTTGACGGATATTTGGATTGATCTGTGGATCGTCAAGAAGGGTTTGCGTGTAGCCGTTAATCACAGCGATCGGGTTTTTAAACTCGTGCGAGATCGCGGAGATGATATCATCTTTTTGTTTATTAAGTTTTTGGAGTTGCTGGGTATATTTGCTTTTCCTTTTCTCTTTTTTTGCAATGATCTGGGCAATCTTTGTCAGCAGTGAAGTGATAAGTGCAAACTCCTGAGAAAACTCAGAGGAGATGTAAGTGGATTTTTGTTTTTTTGTTAGAGATTTAAGAAATGAGATAATCTTGCTCACCTCTTGCTCAACCTGAGCATTGATTTTATAGGTTGTAAAAAATACTGCGGCAAAAAAGAGCAGCAGTACCGAAAATATTTTGATAGCAAGCTGGATGATCTCTTCGTTGATCCCCCGAAGTTCACGGGCAAGTCTTATGTAGATCGTTTTGCCGTGAAGTGTTATTTTTTTTGCAACATATTGGAGTTTTTTACCAACCGTTTTGGAGTCTCTGACAACAACACCGTAAGGCTCTTTGTCACTCATCATAATCTCTTTGCGGTAGCGGTGGTTCTCCATTTTGGTCTTGTCTTTATGTGATTCTGCGATCACTTTGCCATCAGCATCGATGATAGTGAGTCGAAGATCGAGGTTTTGCTTAACTTTCTTGGCGAGTTTGTCAAGATCACTGCTAGCATCAAGAGAGTAAGAGAGTAATTCAATATCTTGGATAAGTGAGTCTTTGGAGGATTCGAGGTAAAAGTCGTATTCCCAAAAATAGACAATAGCCCCTACAATGATAAAAAGGGTGGCAAAAAGTGCTAAAAACTTTCGTAAGATGATCTCATGAAACTTTAGCAACTTTTTCATAACTTATGAAGCGTGAAGCTCTCCACCAACTTTTGCATAAAGCAGAAGGTTTGCCATAGAGATCGCTCGACCGGCTACTTTTTCACTTTTGCGAAGGGCACGAAGCATTCTGTGGTATTTCTCAAACTCACCACTGGAGCTTTCTGCTTTTTGGATGAGGTTTTTCTCAAGCATGGTGTAGAGATCATCTGTTTTGTTCTCTTCAATGAGCACCTCTTCGTAGTGTTCTTGAAGCTCATCTGCATCTTCACAGTTGATCATGCTCACTGCTATTGTAGCTGCTTTGATGGTTGAGCGCTGCATAGCAACAGCGTACTCTTGAATCATCTCCACATCAAGCTCCCTGCAAACATCACTAAAACCTCGAATGAAGCTTCTTGTGTTTGAACAGGCACGGGCAAGCTCGTTGGTGATCTTGAAATAAGCTACAACTTGTCTGAGATCTCTTGCTTCAGGAGTGTAGAGTGCCAAGATTTTAATGATGGCGTTATCGATCTCATTGGTTTTTGCGCTAATGTTTTTTACATAAGATCGCGCTTTGTTGAATCTCTGCGTATCACAATCTGTAATCGCTTCAGCGATCGTTTCGTTGGCTTTGATGAGGTCGTTACCGATGTTGGTGATCTTTGTCTTGACATCCTCCAGGCTTGTTTTAAATGTTGCTAACATAGTGCTCCTTTTTTATCCGAATCTTCCGGTGATATAATCTTCTGTTTGTTGCTCTGATGGGTTTAAAAAGATTGTTGCAGTTTTGTCAAACTCAACCAGATCCCCAAGGTACATAAATGCAGTGTAGTCGCTGATACGGCTGGCTTGCTGCATGTTGTGTGTCACAATAGCGATGCTTACATCTTTTTTAAGCTCCACGATCAACTCCTCGATCGCACCTGTGCTGATAGGGTCAAGCGCTGATGTTGGCTCATCAAACAAAAGCACTTCAGGTTTGACTGCAACGGCACGTGCAATACACAGACGCTGTTGCTGTCCACCAGAGAGCCCCATTGCGGAGCGATCGAGTCTGTCGTTTACCTCTTTAAAGAGTGCCGCACCTTTGATGGCCGCTTCAACTCTGTCTTGGAGTTCTGTTTTGTTTTTAATGCCGGCAATTTTTAGACCATACGCCACATTCTCAAAGATACTCATAGGAAACGGAGTTGGTTTTTGAAAAATCATCCCCACCTGTTGGCGTAGTTTGATAAATTGGTTCTCTTTTTTGATCTCTAAGATGTTGTTGTACTTGCCGGTTTGAAGATCAAGCAGTTCGATCTTGCCGTCATACTTGTTGCCGGGATAAAGATCATGGATACGATTGAGTGAGCGAAGCAGTGTTGATTTACCACATCCACTAGGGCCGATGAGTGCTGTGATCTTGTTTTGCTCGATCGGCAGGGTGATGTTTTTGAGTGATGGGTGATCAACTCCTGCGTAGGTAAAAGAGAATTTTTTGATTTTCATTACATCCATAAGATAGATCCTTAATTATTTTTTGTTTCTTGTGATAAATCTACCTGTGAGGTTGATAAGCAATACAAGCACTGTTAAGATAAACGAAGCTGCCCATGCTAGATCGCGGCTTGATTGTTGCGGTTCGTTGGCTAGGTTGTAGATACTCACCGTTAATGATGGAAAACTATCACGAAGATCGAGACTAAAATAGTTGCTCGTCTCTGATGTAAAAAGCAGTGGTGCTGTTTCACCCGCTATCCTTGCAAAGGCAAGGAGGATTCCAGTCATGATCCCAACTTTTGCCGCTTTTATAACAATATCCAAAATAACTCTATATTTTGAAGCACCAAGTGCTATCCCCGCTTCACGAAGCTCTTTTGGAACGAGTGAGAGCATCGAGTCGGTTGTGTTGACAATGATAGGGATCATCATAATACAGAGTGCGATCACACCCGCAAAACCGTTGGCTCCACCGTAAGGTGCCACAGCAAAAGCATACACAAAAGCACCGATCACGATTGAGGGGGTGGACATCATAATATCACTAAGATCGCGGATGAAGGTTGCGTACTTTCCTCTGCCATACTCTCTGATGTAGATCCCAGCGACCATCCCAAGCGGTACACCGATCACTCCGGCAAGAAGCGCTAAGATGAGCTGCCCTATGATGAGGTTTCTAAGACCCCCGTCAACGAGATCGTCAAGAAAAAGTCCAAGATGGATCGAGCTGATACCGTTGATAAAGATCGTGATAAGTATCCAGCCTAAAAACCCCAAACCAATAAGCGCAGAGGTGATCGAGAGGAGTAAAAATATTTTATTGACAACGAGTCTCATATTTTTGACCTTTGAAGAAAGTAGAACTTCGCAAACGCTATAAAACCAAAACTTAAGATAAACAGCAACATCCCAAGGTAAAAAAGCGCATTCTCCCCAAGCCCGCTCGCCTCTCCAAAATTCACAGCCATAGCAACAGGGATCGAGATGGTGGGATCGGTGATCTTTTGGGGGATCGAATAAACCGCACCGATAAGAAACGCAACCGCCATCGTCTCACCCAGTGCGCGACCAAGTGCTAAGATGATTGAACCGATGATGCCCACTTTGGAGTATGGAAAAATGACATCTTTAACCACCTCAAACTTTGTAGCTCCCAGTGCATAAGCTGATTCTTTAAGCACATCTGGAGTGGTGTTCATACTATCGCGTGTGATAGCTGCCATAAACGGCAGGATCATAACTCCAAGAACAAGTCCGGCAGTAAGGAGTGAGACCTGAAAACCTCCAAAACTATCGGCAATGATCGGCGCAAAATAGTAAAGCCCCCACATCCCAAAAATGATACTTGGGATCGCTGCTAGAAGCTCGATAGCGATACCGACATATTTTGCTACATTTTTAGAAGCCATCTCCGCTAAAAAAACGGCGATCCCCATCGCAATAGGCAGGGCAAAAGTAAGGGCAATGAGGGTAGAGAAGATTGTCCCAAGGATAGGCACAAGACCACCATAAACAGTTGTTGTCTCCACCTCCTCATCATCTTCATCAAGGATCATCTCCTCATCATCTGCATCAACCTCTTGGGTTATTGTCTGTGGTGCAGCGCCATTATCAAGCGGAATTTCCTGGTTCCATCGTTTGTCGGTGATAAATCCAAGACCAAACGCATCAATAGCCGGTTTTGCTTGCATAAAAAGCACACTAAATATACCAAGCAGTAAAACAAGTACTAAAGAAGCACTGATAAATGAGATCTTTTGAAAAAGTTTTTCCATTGTCAACAGCCCAAAATATTAAGTGGTAAAATTATAGTAAAAATAGATTACAAAGAGATTACAGCTTAGTGGATACCCTTGGTATCCCAGTATTTTCTGATCTTGCTTGTTAAAGCATCGGGGAGTGGAACAAATCCAAGGCTTTTAGCACTCTCTTGAGCGTTTTTGTATGCCCAGTCGTAAAATGCTGTGACTTTTTTATTCATCTCAGGCTTCTCAGCAGGTACTAAAATGAATGTTGCCGCAACGATAGGGTAAGAGTTTGCTCCCTTTGGATCGGCAATCACTGCATAAAAATCTTTTTTAGGATCCAAGTTGGCTTTTGCTGCTGCGGCTTGAAAAGCAGAGAGTTCTGGTTTGATGTAGTTACCCTCTTTGTTCTCAACACTTGCCATAACGATATCGTTGTGTTTTGCATCAGCATAGTCGATGTAGCCGACAGAGTAAGGTGTTTGTTTGATAAGGCTTGCTACACCTGTGTTTTTGTTTCCGCCGATATGATGGTTTCCTGGCCAGTTGAGTGATTTTTTTGCACCGTAGTGTTTTCTCCACTCTTTTGAAACTTTGCTAAGAAAGTAAGTGTAGTTGTATGTTGTTCCTGAACCATCTGCTCTGTGAACGAAAGTAACAGGTTTATGAGGGAGTTTAAGATCTTTGTTCGCCGCAGCGATGATAGCATCATCCCAAAACGCAACTTTGCCTTCACTGATCGCTACAATAGCAGCGCGGCTGAGTTTTAGACCATCTACACCCGGGATGTTATAACCCATAGTGATTGCACCAACAACACCGGGAAACTGATAAAGAGAGTGTTTTTTTAACACTTTAGGGGAGAGTGGCTTGTCGGTTCCTGCAAAATCTACTTGTCTTGCTTTAGCATCTTTGATCCCTTTGGAAGAACCTTTGGAGATGTAGTCAACTTTGTTGCCTGTTGCTTTGAAGTACTCTTTTGTCCACGCATTATATACACTGTATGGAAAAGAAGCCCCACTACCTTTAATAATATCGTTAGCTAGTAAGCTAGTAGCCAAAACTGAAGTTGCAAGAGCAATTTTGATCACTTTTTTCATTTGTTCCACCTTTATAATTTTTGAAGTTGTGGAAGTATAAAACAGTTAGATTACAAAACGATTACAGCCAAGGGGTGATATTGTAATCTTTTTGTAACCAAGTTGTTTTATACTTCCGCCCAACAAACAAAAAGGGATAATGAAATGAAAAGAATTGTTTTATCAGCTTTGGCTGTTTTAACTCTCGGTGCAGTTGTTGCAAATGCAGGTGATGTGACTCTTTATCAAGATGAAAACGCTAAGGTCTTTACAAAAGCGGGTGAGGGGCGTACAGAGATAAAGTCTGATACTTCAGTTTTTTCTCATGCAGACAAACTGAAATTTTCTGGTCAGACTTTTCTAGGGTATAAATATACAAATTATTCAGATGCTGCAACACCATCTACGCAAGATTTTGAGATCCGTCGTGCTTATTTTCAAGTAAAAGCATACCTTTTGGATGACCCGAAATCTTACTATCGTGTAACATTTGATGTGAGTAAAGATGTTGTCGGTGATGAAAAAGTTCGTGCAAAATATGCATATCTTTATTTGAATGATATTTTTGCTCATACGGGTGTTGAAATGGGTCTTGTGCATCGTCCTTGGCATGATTATGAAGAGCATAATGCTTGGTATTACAGAAGTATCTCTAAAGTACTTATTGAAGATAAAAAGCATGGACCTGATTTATCAAACTCTGCTGATTTTGGTGTAATGTTTAAAACGAAAACACAATACTTCGATGCTGATTACGGAATCTTCAATGGTGAAGGTTATCATTCTGCTAGTAATGGAAACGGCATGAGTTTTGAGTGGAGAACAACTGCGCATATTCTTGGAGTAAACGGTAAAGATAAACAGACAAAGAAAACATACTGGGATACCTCTTTCTTTGGTCAATACAATAAAGGGCATAAAACTGTTACAGTTGGGACACAAACGGAAAATCAAGATTTAATTTTTGGTGGACTACATACTGTTTACAACCAACCATCCTTTTTGGTAGCAGCACAGTATGTTTACTCTGATAATACTTCAAAGATTGCTAATAATGTATCTGGGCAAGCTGGTTCTGGTTACTCTGTAAACGGTGAGTACCGTATGGGTGCAGATAAAGAGTATAAATTACTTGCTCGTTACGACTCTTGGACAAAAGAACAAGTATCGGGTGCTAAAGAACCTGCAGACAGAGGTTATATTGTTGGTGCAGCCTGGCATCAAAACAAAAATGTTGAGTGGGTAGCAAATGTTATTGTTACCGATAATGAGGCTGGCAGTGCTAAAGAGAAAGAAAACGGTACGCAGTATATGGTAACAGCAGAAGTAAAATTCTAATCTCTTAAAACACAAATTTCATTCTCCTTACAAGAGCGAGGTTCTTTGCCTTGCTCCTCTCTTTAATCAAACATAAATATCATTTAGGGTAAAATATCCCACTTTTTAATTTGGAGATTTTAATGGACGCAGCCAAATATATTTGGATGAATGGTGCATTTGTAGCATGGGAAGATGCGAAAACACACGTACTATCACACACATTACACTACGGCAACGGTGTTATTGAGGGGACAAAAGCTTATAAAACAGACAGAGGGTATGCGATCTTTCGTCTAAATGATCATACAAAAAGACTCAAAGAATCAGCAAAGATGACACTTATCGACATCCCTTACAGCGTAGAGGAGATGAATCAGGCACAGATCGATTTGATCAAAAAAAATGAGTTTAGCGGAGATAATGTTTACATTAGACCTTTTGCATTTTTGGGCTATGGTGTGATGGGGGTGTATCATAAAGAGGCTCCTGTCGAGACGGTTATGGCAGCTTGGGAGTGGGGCGCTTACCTTGGTGAAGAGGGGATGAGAAAAGGGATCAAACTTAAAATCGCTTCGATGACAAGACCTGCAAACACTTCAAATATGGGTAAAGCCAAAGCAACAGCCAACTACCTAAACAGCCAAATGGCAAAGTATGAGGCGATAGAGTGCGGATATGATGAAGCACTTTTACTTGATGATCAAGGGTATGTTGCTGAAGCGAGTGGCGCATGTTTCTTTATGGTTAAAGATGGTGAGCTTATCACGCCGCCAAATGACAATTCACTCGCGTCAATCACCCAAAAAACGGTGATCGAGATGGCTGAAGATATGGGGATCAAAGTCACGCGTCGCCGTATTACTCGTGAAGAGGTGTACGTCGCTGATGAGGCATTTTTAACAGGAACTGCTGCAGAGATCACACCGATTGCACAAGTAGATGCCAGAGAGATTGGAACAGGGAGTCGTGGTGAGCTGACTGCAAAGATCCAAAGTGATTATTTTGACATTGTTTTTGGGCGCAACCCAAAATATACACACTATTTGACATATATTGACTAAGAAAGAGAGATAATAATGCAGGAAAATATCAAGATGGCTTCAGATATGAACGACTATTTTAACAAAAAAAAGAGTGAGGGGGGTGGATATAAACGCTCTTCAAACTCAGGTGGTGGCAATGGTACAGGTCCAAAAGGACCGCAGATGCCACAGATGAACTTTAACATGGGTAGCGGTAAAGCGGGGCTTATCTACTTTATTATCGCAGTTGTTGTGGTGTTGGTGCTTGCTAAACCTTTTACGATCATCGAAGAGGGGCAACGGGGTATTTTAAGTACCAACGGTAAGTATCAAGATCAGGCACTTTTACCGGGGCTTCACTTTATCATCCCAATTATTCAAAAAGTGTACCTTGTCGATACAAAGGTGCGTGTTATCAACTATGCAAGCAGGATCGAAGCAAATGGCAACACTTCAGGGATCTTGACAAAACCGGCTATTACAGTTTTAGACAAGCGTGGTTTGCCTGTGAATATTGAGCTAACTGTGCAGTACCGTCTTAACTCACAGTTTGCCGCACAAACAATCTCAAACTGGGGATTTAGCTGGGAAGATAAGATCATCAACCCGGTTGTGCGTGATGTAGTGCGTAATGTGGTTGGTAAATATGAAGCAGAGTTGCTTCCTCGCGAGAGAAACACCATCGCAGATGCGATCGAGGTTGGGATACGTCAAAATGTTGAATCGCTGAAAAACTCTCCGACTGTTTTACAATCGGTGCAACTTCGTGAGATTGTACTACCCCAAAAAGTAAAAGAGCAAATCGAGCGTGTTCAGGTTGCCAAACAGGAGGTTGAGCGTACACAGCAAGAGGTGCAACGTGCGAAGCAAGAGGCGCTGAAAAAAGCTGCAGAAGCAAAAGGTATAGCGGATAAAGCGCGTATCGAAGCGCAAGGTAAGGCGGATGCTATCACGATCGAAGCCAAAGCAAAAGCCAAAGCCAACCTTGAGATTGCAAAATCGCTCACTCCAAAACTGTTGCAGTTAGAGCAGATTAAGGTGCAAGGAAAGTTCAACGAGGCACTGCAAAACAACAAAGATGCCAAAATCTTCCTAACACCGGGTGGCTCAACCCCAAACATCTGGGTTGATATGAAAGATGCCAAAAAACGATCGAGTGCCAACTAACCATGAAAGAGATTATTGCAAAAATTGACTGGCAAAAACAGGAGCTTTTGCCGGTTGTTGTGCAAGATGCCACAACCAATGAAGTGTTGATGATGGCGTATATGAACGAGGAGGCGTTAGAGCTTTCACTCAAAACGAAACAGGCATACTACTACTCACGCTCCAAACAAAGAGTGTGGAAAAAGGGTGAGAGTAGCGGACACACCCAAGAGATCGAAAGTTTTTTGCTAGATTGTGATAACGATACTCTGCTCATCAAAGTCAAACAAAGCGGTGTTGCCTGCCACACGGGTAGGCGATCTTGCTTTTTTACCGAGCTTACTTCGGGTAAAAGTGTAAGTGATGTTGAGGTAGATACCACTGCAGCGTATGGGGTGATCGACACACTTTACCACACCATCCAAGAGCGAAAAAATGCAGACCCTAGCACCTCATGGACGGCAAAACTTCTAAGTAAAGGTGAGAACACCATCTTAAAAAAAGTGGTTGAGGAAGCGGGGGAGTACTGCTTTGCACATAAGGATAATGATGCAGATGCAATGATCTATGAAGCGGCAGATTTGACTTACCACGTGTTAGTAGCACTAGCGAGTAAAAATATCTCACCAGATCGCATCAAGCAAGAGCTTGCCCGCCGTTTTGGTATGAGCGGCATAGCTGAGAAGAGCTCCAGAGCAGATAAGTAGGATAGCAGATGAAGCTGCAGCGATTGAGCGATTCTTTGATGGTGTACGATTATCTACTTTTTGGTGTTTCGTTGCTTCTGTTTTTACTCTTTATTGTTTTGGGGATCTTTTTTCGCAACCAAATTAAGATGGCAATCTTTTTGATCCTTCTCGCATTTGCCACGATTGTTTTGGGTCCAACTTATGGCTATATCAAGATGCATGAGTTCCTTTTTGCCAATGAAGTGCAACTTATTGAGCAGAAAAAACTTCACTTTGTTGCAGCAGTTGTTCTCAAAGCAAAGCTGCGCAATCTTTCAAAACGACACTTTCAAAGGTGTAAGATTACAGCATCGGTTTATAAAATCACTCAAAACAGATACAAAAATATGATCTTAAAGTTAAAGCCGTTTAAAAAAATGTCGATATTTGAGGAGAGTATCGACGCCAATGAAACGCGAGAGTTCAAATTGATCATTGAACCTTTTAGATACAGCGGAGATTACAACATTTCACTCAAAGCAGATTGTAGATGACAGAACTTAATTATGTGCACTTTATAACTTTTCTTCTCATTGGTTTCGTTTCTCTTTTTGGTATCTACAGTTCTTTGAAGCAAAAATCACCTAAGCTTAGGTATTCTATGCTTTTTAGTGTGACGCTTGTGAGTTTATTTTTGGCTGTATTGAGTCTCTTTATAGTTGACAAATATACAAAAAAAGCGCAGATCGTCAAAATAAAAAACAAACGAATTTTAGGTCTTGAAAAGATCATTTACAGCGGTGTTGTAAAAAATAGCGGTCATTTCAAGATCGGCAAGATCATACTAGAGATAAAACTTGTGAATAAGGGTCATGCTACAGGAAATATCAAAGGGGGTAACTTTTACAAATCTACCGGTCTTTTTGAATTTTTAAACGGGGGGATGCGGATCGATAAAGATAAGCCACAAACTATTGTCAAGAGGTTTATCATCGCTAAAAACCTTAAACCCGGATACTCTAAACAGTTTCGAGTCTTCTTTAGATTTCCGCCATATTTTAGCAATACGGCAGATTTTATCAAGCTAGAGGCGCACTAGTATTTGAGTCCAACCTGTTTTAGCGCGGCGTTGATCTTTTTGACTTGCTGATTTTTATCGTAGCACCATTTGGGTGCTAGGAGTGAGGCATTGTTTATTCCTGCTGTGACCCTTTGTACCGTTATAGGTGACGGTTTCATCTGGAGTGCTTTTACAAGGGTGTCAAGATAAAGCTTTTCGCTGATTGGGCTAAACTCCCCGCGGGTGTATTCGTTGGCAAGCGCTGTTCGCTTGACCACATACAAAGGGTGGTACTTCACTGAGTCGATCCCCCACTCATAAGCCTGTTTGGCAGTCTCTAGCATCATCTGTTGTGTCTCATTCGGCAAACCAAAGATAAGATGCCCGCAAACATTAAGTCCTGCATCTTTGGCTTTTAAAATCCACTCTTTGACGTTGGCGCTGTCGTGTCCGCGGTTGATCTTTTGCAGGGTTTGATCGTACACAGACTGGATCCCAAACTCGATCCATATCTCTTTTTCTTTGGCAAGATCTGCAAGGTATGCGAGTGTCTCTTCGGTGATGCTGTCTGAGCGTGTTCCAATACTAAGACCCACAACATCTTCAAAACTAAGCGCTTTTTCATAGAGTGCTTTGAGTGTCTCAAAAGGGGCGTAAGTGTTGGTAAAAGATTGAAAATAGACGATGAACTTTTGCGCGCCATACTCTTTTTTTTGTCTGCTTGAGATTGCCTGAAACTGTTGTTTGAGTTGCAGGAGTTGTTTGTCTAAAAAAGGGTTCTCTTTGGAAGTGAGGTTAAGATGAAACCCTTTGAGCTCTTGAACCTGGTTGGTGCTGGCACTAAAAGAGTCGTTTTCACAAAAGGTGCAACCCCCTTTAGCTACCGTTCCATCGATGTTTGGACATGTAAAACCGGAGATGTTGATGCCAACTTTATACACCTTGCAACCAAACTTCTCTTTGAGATAGTTGCCAAAGGTGTAGATCTGCTTTGGAGCTGTTTGAGACATTAGACGATGTATCTACCTGTAAAACAAGCGGTACAGTATGTGTCCTCTTGGGCGTTGACACTTCTTAGCAGTGCCGCTTCGTCAAGATATGCAAGAGAATCGGCTTCGATATATTTGCAGATCTCCTCGATGCTCATATTGGCAGCGATGAGTTTCTCTTTGTCGGGTGTATCAACCCCGTAAAAACAAGGGTCAGTTGTCGGTGGGGAAGAGATACGTATATGCACCTCTGCCGCACCCGCTTCTTTAAGCATACGCACGATGCGTCTTGAGGTGGTTCCACGAACGATCGAGTCATCGATCACGATCACTTTTTTACCTGCAATCACTTCCGGCATAGGGGAGAGTTTCATTTTTACTTTCAGGTCACGCATCTCTTGGGTCGGTTCGATAAAAGTACGCCCAATATAGTGGTTTCGCATAATCCCCATCTCGTAAGGGATCCCACTCTCTTGTGCATAACCAATGGCTGAAGGAACACCGCCATCAGGAACCGGGATCACTACATCGGCATCAACCGGTGCCATCTTGGCAAGCTCGCTCCCCATATTTTTTCTGGTTTGATACACAGACTGCCCAAAAACGGTTGAGTCTGGACGCGCGAAGTAAACATACTCAAAGATACAGTGTTTTGGAGTCGGTTCAAACACTTGAATGCTTTGCGGTGCTTTGCCTTCCTCAAACACTAAAAGCTCACCCGGTGCAACATCACGGATAAAAGTAGCACCCACAAGATCAAAAGCACAAGTCTCACTCGCTACAATGTAGCCGCCGTTTGAGAGCCGTCCAAGACTCAGCGGTCTAAAACCGTGACGATCACGCATGGCAAACATCTTGGTGCGACTTAAAAAGATGAGTGAAAATGCACCCTCGATCTTTTGCACCGCGTCAATGATACGATCAAGCAGTTTATCTTGCGTGCTTTTGGCGATGAGGTGGATAAGGTTTTCGGTATCCATAAAAGTCTGAAAAATCGCACCTTTTTCGATGAGCTGATCTCTAATCTCTTTGGCGTTGGTAAGGTTACCGTTGTGTACGATTGCCATCTCACCAAGGTCGTATCTTGCAAATACAGGCTGTGCATCGAGGATCGAATCATCCCCGGCAGTTGAGTATCGTGTGTGACCTATGGCCGCTTTTCCTTGAAGTGTTTCAAGTTTTTGTTCACTAAACACTTTCATCACAAGACCGCGATCTTTGATCGTGTGTACTTTTTTGCCATCAGCTGAAGATATCCCCGCAGCCTCTTGACCACGATGTTGCAAAGAGTGGAGTGAGAAATAAGCTAGCTTTGAAGCCTCTTCATGACCAAATATCCCTGTAACCGCACATTTTTCATTTATATTTTCACGCAAGATGAGAGTCCTTGTAAAATAGTGGTGCAATTATACTCAAACTTTTAAAAATTAATCTTTAAAAATCAATGGAACTAAAGTTGCTTATCTCTTGCAAAGATAGCTCTGTGAGGTAGGAAATATGGAGATAGTTTTACGCAATAACCTTATCCTTATCACTACAGACTTTGAAACACTCAATGCCGATTGGATGAAAGAGTTTTTAAACCATCATACAAGAGGGATGCTCTTTTTACCAAAAGCGGTGCTTGTGTTTCGCAACGAATCATTACAGCAGATCCGAGAAGATTTTTTACATCAACTCAGTGAACACCATGCCAAGGTACACGATTTTCATCATGAGTTCTTTTTACGCTCGATGCTTCGCTTTGGCAATCAGCCCATCAAGATACAACTTGGCAAAATGGAGGAGCCGCAAAAACTCTCTGTCAATCTTTACGCGTACGATAAAAACACGGTGCTTATCTCGCTTGAGCAGCCAAATTCGTGGGTTGTTAACTATCTGCGATCACAGCTTGAGGTGTATGTTGAACGTGGTACCGATGTTTCATTGGTTATTGATGTGAGTGACTATAAAGCAAAAGCGAGGCTTGAGAGGGCTTTAAACAAACGCCATATCTTGCACTATCAGATCCACTACACTTACGATAACAAGTTTATGTCAAAACTTTACAGCGATTTTGCCAACTATAGTTTTGGTGATCTTGTCAAAGAGGATGAGCTGGAGTCGAAAAAGCGGTTCTACACCATTTTAGAGTGTCCGGTTGGAGCGAGTCAAGATGCGCTCAAAAAAAGCTACAAAAAACTCACCAAAGTGTACCACCCCGACAAAGTGTTTCATGAAGAACCCCACATGGTGGAGCACTACACACAAAAATTTCAACTACTCCAAGAGGCTTATGAAGCGCTTAGAATTGTTAGCTAAAGGTTCCCAATCGGGAGATTAGGAACGAGAGTGTACGCCTTTCTTTTTTATAAAGAGATATTTAACGCTTTTATAGAAATATATGCGAACATACCGATAGCAGCTAAAAAACTGATTGCGACTACATATTCTATCATTCTATAACTCCTTTAACATTTTTATATTTATTATGATCTTCTTTGAGAGCATTAACAAGATAATCAATAAAATAAATCCAGCTGTTTTATAATTTAAAAATAACCAGCCGACAATACCTAAGAGTGTAATTAATCCTATCGAAAACAATCTATTTAAAAAATTCAACCATTCTTTTATCTCGTCTATCTTTGCCATAATTGGTATTATACAATAAAAAAATATCAATGCCACCTCGGGATTTGTATTAATTTGGGTTGGTATCCCTCCGAGGCATTGTGTCTCCTGTGATAAAAGTTGTAGTTGTCACCTGACCCCTATTTCTT
>VCAY01000069.1 GCA_013607635.1 Campylobacterota bacterium | reverse complement strand
CAATATTTGTGCTATGTCGATAAAATAAACTTTATAGGTTATGTTAAAGATACATTATTTTCAACAGATAGCGAATTTGAAAATTATAATTATGATAATGATTCTATATATAGTGAACACTTCATATTTTTTTCAAAAGAGCATTTTAAAATTCTACAGAATAATATTCAAAAATCATCCATTTTTATCACATTAGAAGAGAATATAGATAAATTTCTAGAACATGAAAATAGCAATGTGAAACCGATTTTTCTAAAAAGAATAGAAGATGTAGATACGCTTTTAAATGTACTCCAAAAAGATATACAACAAGAGAAATACGCAAAGACTGAAAAAGAAGAAATAGTAACTATAGACAAAATCTTGGTAGAAAACTTCTTTAGTATGGAACATGTAAAGCTTGATAATCTTAAAGATAAAAAAGAGATATATATCGTAGGTGAAAATGGTGATGGCAAGACGCTTTTACTCCAATCGATCGCGATAGGACTAGCAGGAGTAAAAGAGGGTGATGTTTTTAATCTTACCAAAGCACAAGAAAAATTAAATATTGAAATAGTTGATAGTAAAAAAACAAAACATACCAAAGATAAGAATATCTATGAATACATCTTTGCTTATGGAGCATCTAGGTATAACAGTTGTCAGATGAAAGAGGATGAAACTGGGTATTTGACACTTTTTGAAAATAGATATGATTTGAGAAGTCCTGTAGAGTGGTTACAGTATTTAGACCATAATGAAAAATCGGGCAAAGAAAATATAGTTTCCGTAATTGAGGCGAAGACTTTACTTAATAAACTGCTCAACAGAGATGTAGCCATAGAGATAACTCCTGATAATGTTATTTTTAAAGAAAAGGGTTCAGAAGTTAGTTTTGAACAGCTCTCAGCCGGATATAAAGGGGTCATTACAATTATTTGTGACCTTATAGCCAGACTCTACGAAAAACAGCCTTATGTTGTGGATGTAAAAGATTTTAAAGGTGTAGTGCTTATAGACGAAGTGGAATTACATTTACACCCTAAGTGGAAGTATGATTTTATGCGAAAACTCAGAGAAACCTTTCCTCTTATTCAGTTTATAGTAACGACGCACAGTCCTACAGTTATATTAGGTGCAAGTAAAGAGGCGGTGTTCTATAAGATCTATAAAGATAATGGAAAAGTAACTATCTCCAATCAAATTGCCAATGAAGGATATACTAATAACTCTTTAGTGTCATCTCCCCTTTTTGATATGGAGACTATTACTTCTAGAGATTATACTAAAGCTGTGAGTAGTGATGACTATATTTATGAGAAGATACATCAGCAGGTGGCTAAAAAAATAGAAGAGAATATTAATGTGGATGAAGCTGAAATTTTAAAACTCATAGATGAAGAGTTAGATAAGATATGATAAAAGTTGAAAAAGACTTTGCTAATATCCCTATTGTATTAACTCAATCTTTGAGAAAAGAAGCATTTATAAACAATATATCTTCTGCTTCTTATTGTGATGATAAAAATAGATATAAAGTCGGTTCTGTTCAGAAGAGATTAAAAGCGATATATCATCTAAAATGTGCCTATTGCGAACAAAAACTTCTAGATGCACCTAAACATATAGAACATTATAGACCTAAAGATATTTACTATTGGCTGGCATACAGTTGGGATAATCTTTTATTGTGCTGTGGAGGTTGTAATAGTTCAAAAGGGATAAATTTTGCCACAGAAAATAATCAAGTTGTTTATAATAATGAATCTTTTGAAAATATTCATACTTTAGGAAGTTCGTATGATGAGATAGAAAAACCTAAAATTATTAATCCTGAAAAAGAGGATGTCTTAGAGTTAATTATATTTGATAAGGATGGAAAAATAGACTCAGAAAATGCACGTGTACGACATACTATTGAGGAGGCTTGTAATTTAAATAGGGGTGAATTGGTAGAATTACGAAAACAAATTATTACAGATTTTATTAATAGAATAAATAAACATTATCTTCATTTTTTACAAGATAAAAATCTAAATGTCTTTCTCCCTGATATTGAGAATTTTATAGAAAA
>VCAY01000068.1 GCA_013607635.1 Campylobacterota bacterium | reverse complement strand
ACAGACAAAAGAGCTAATCCTTAGTCTTTTTTAGTTGTGGACTATATTTGACAAACTTTGTTCTTAGAGGTTGTAGTAACTCTATGTCATAATGCACCTGCGATTCTTCGATCGGTAGATTATAGACGCGTGCTTCGCCGGTGAGTTGTGAGTAAAAATAGTCAACACCTATTATCGTCGAGTAGTTGATCCAGTCATAAAGGATGTCGTTACCAATGAGGGCGTTGACCTCAGTAAGGAAGTTGTCGTTTTGCGTGATCGAGTTGGCGATGATCATATCTTTTCTGTCCCTGTATTGCGTCATGGAAAGTAAAAGTGGATTGTAGTTGATTTGCGTTGAAAGAATATTGGTAGCATTAAGATCGTAGAGTGTTATCTGTGACATAATCATGCCACTTTTAATGATAGGTGTATTGATAAAGAATGAACCACCAATGATATCTTCATTTTCACTAAGATAGTTTTCAAGGTTTGTTGTGCGTGCAGAGATAAAATACTTAAACACTTTTTTTTCTGTAATGTTTTGATCTTCATTCTCGAAAGGAAGTTCATCTGTATCTGAAAAAGCACTTGTCTCAGTGTTAAGTTTTTTGGGGTATAAGAAGTTTTTTTCCTGATAGAGTGCCAGTTTTTTACCGGTAGGTGATGTGTCTGAGAAGATCACCAGTGGAGTGATCGCTTCTTGGAGTAAAATATCACTTTGGGCATTGTAGTCGATCCCACCAAAAGTAAAGTAAGGCGAGTCTGTCTCGACATTGCTTTTGTTGGTTGTTGAAAAATAGATATTTAGAGAAGGATCGAGTGCAAGGAGATTATTAACCCCCTTTTGAGTGAGTGGTGCTATGACGTATTTGATTCCATCATTTTGAATCTTATTAAGAGTATCTTGGATCGTTTCAATCTGCTCATCTTCGATCTTGTAACTTTTCATCTCAAATGGTGTATTTTTAGTCATAAGGTATGCAAAAACGGTGTTGGTTATTGAGCTGGCGTATTTTCCAATTTTTTTGTATGGCAGCAAAAGAGCGACTTGAAAACTTCCACTCGCATTGGTGTGTCCAATATTGAGAATAGAAGCATTGATGATGCGTGCTTCATTGAGTTCTTTATTTTGTAGTCTTTGTTTCGCATGCGCCATAAATGAAAAGATCATCTCATTGTCAAGAAGCTCATACAAGCATCTCTCATCGCATTCGTAGGGATCAAGATCCATAACATAAGTTTTTGGCAAAGGGATGTTGGAAACAAGATAGCTTTGAGCCATCACTAGCAAAGGTATAAGGAGTGGAAGTATTTTTCTCATAGGCAGCTCTTTATGGTTTTAAGATCATTAAGGGTTGTTTTTTTTGATTCTGGGTTTCTCAAAAGGTATTGAGGATGCAAGATGGGAACGAGTTTACTTGCACCAAAGTCGATCAGATGTCCTCTGACATTGTCAAACTTTTGTGTATCACCTGTGAGGTGCTTATAGGCATCTTCGCCAAGGGTTACGATCACTTTTGGACGAACAAATTCTAGTTCAGAAAATAGATAGTTTTTACAAGAGTTCCACTCTGAAGATGATGGTTTGTTACCCTGCAAGGGTTTACATTTGATCGCGTGAGAAATATAGACATTATCTGCAGTGAGTTCCAAAACATTTTCAATCATCTTTTTGAGTGTATCACCACTCCTTCCTGCATAATGATCGTTTGATAGATCTTGTGATTGGGAAACGACATAATCGATAATAAAAAGATCAGAATTACTGTTTCCACGACCTGTTACGCTTTGTGTCCTGGATTTGCTAAGATCGCATAAGTGGCATCTTTGAATATTGGAGGCAAGTTCATCCAAAGTGGTTGCGTTTTCAAAACCTTGTGAGGTGTTGCAATCAAAATGGTCAATATACTCAAAACCAATCGATCGAAGCCTATAAAGATTTTGCAGTAAAACAAGATTTTGAAACGATTCCAAATCAACCACCATCACTTTAATATAGATGGATTATATAAAAATTGTTGTTAATTTACTCAACTTTCGCACATAAAACCCAACTCTTTTTTCGTATAAGCACTGAGAACAGCGATAATCTGTAGAAA
>VCAY01000067.1 GCA_013607635.1 Campylobacterota bacterium | reverse complement strand
TATATCAATCAAGTACTTTTTGTAACAACAAAAACAGTGTAATAAACAGCAGATATTAAGCTAAACTAGATATAATTTTGCTTCAACTTTAACAGAAAGTGGGTGATGTGATATGCCAGGTATTATGCTACGCCCGGATGATAATTTTGATGCAGCTTACAGACGCTTTAAAAAGCAGACTGACCGTAACTTAATCGTTACAGAAGCTCGCGCTCGCCGTTTCCACGAAACAGAAACTGAAAAGCGTAAAAAATTCAAAATTGCATCTCGTAAGAAAATGCTTAAACGTCTTTATATGATGAGACGTTACGAATCACGCCTGTAAACGAAATGCCTTCGGGCTTTCGTTTTCCTCTTTGCTCCGCAATATTAAACGCCCATTCAACATCTACAATCTTCCATATATTTCATTATAAAAATTAAGTGCATACCGATCACTCATGCTCGCAATATAATCAGCTACCACTCTGTGCTTAGATCTTGCATGCAACAGGTTTCTATGAAACTCAGGAAGCATCTTTGACTCCTCCATCAAGGCCACATAGATCCCCTTGACCGCTTGTGCACCGCCATACATCTTGCGTACAATGCTTTTATGCTGATACATCTTGTTAAAAAGGAGTTTTTTAAGCTTTTTGATTTTTGTCTCAAGCTCTTTATCCATCCCTATAGGCAACGCCTCCTTATCTTGCACACGCTTTGTGGAGTATTCAAGTAACGAGTAAACAAGATGGTTGATAAGATGGGAGGTAAATCGGTAGCGAAACATCTCGTCATTTTCACTGCCAACACCTTCAGCCTCCACTTTCTCAAGCACCTCACAAACAAGTTCACTCTCTTTAAGATCTTCAAAACTGATAAGACCGGAGTTTATGCCATCATCGATATCATGACTTATATACGCGATCTCATCGGCACGATCGACAATCATCGCTTCATAGGTTGGATGTTTTTCAAGATCAAACTGCGCATCAATACTTTTTGGTATAAACGATTTTTTATAAGGGTAAGAGTGCTTGAGTATGCCCTCTAATGTAGCAAATGTAAGGTTGAGCCCATCAAAACCTTTATAACGCTTCTCAAGCTTGCTCACGACACGAAAACTCTGAAAATTATGCTCAAAACCGTTACTAAAACCATCAGCCTTCAGGCACTTATCCAAAGTATCTCCGCCAATATGCCCAAAAGGGGTGTGCCCCAAGTCATGTGAAAGTGCGATCGATTCTGCCAACGCCTCTTCAAGCCCCAGCTCTGCTGTTATCGATCTGGCTATTTGAGAGACTTCAAGGGAGTGTGTAAGTCTTGTGCGAAAAAAATCCCCCTCATGGTTGACAAAAACCTGCGTTTTATACTCAAGGCGTCTAAATGAACCTGAGTGGATGATCCGATCTCTATCCCTTGCATAAGGGTTTCTAAAATCCTGATCTATCTTGTAAAAACGCTCAAATGGTTGCATTAGGCTTTTTTGATAAACTCTGTTTTTAAGTATATTTTCACACCGTTTACACGCCCTTCTACATGGTCATCCATATCATTTGGTAGTGCAATTTTTGTTACTGTTGTACCACGTTTCGCAGTAAAACCGGCACCCTTAACATCAAGATCTTTTAAAATAACAATGCTGTCACCGGCTTTTAGCTCAACGCCATTAGCATCACGAAAAACTACTTTATTAGCCTCGGCATTGATAGCGCTATCAGCCAATTTGCGCTCATCTTCTTCAAGATACATCATATCTATCATATCGCTGCGTCCTAGTTTGTTCCATAAAATATAGCTCATCACTTTAACAGCCGGAACCTCGCTCCACATCGCATCATTAAGGCAGTTAAAATGGGTCTCATCCAACTCACCGCTTGCTATTTGTGTGTTACATGTAGCACAAACATAAACACTTTGCTCTTCACTGCCGTCACTCACCGGTAATTCAATAATATTTACATCTTCACTACTGCCGCACAATTCACATACTTCACTTCTAGCCATTTTCTTCCTTTATATTGATTTTGCAATTATATCGTTATTGTTCATTTTTTTCAGCATCAAACTCAAGATCTTTGTGTGATACTTTTTGATCATCACTCACTTTATTGAAAGCTTTTGTTGCTTGTTCTTCATTGTAAACCTGACACTCCTGTGGCACTTCACCACCCTTTGTTTCTATATTATCACACATCGTACCTGTTACTTGAAAATAAGAACAACCGCTCAACAACACCAACGCTAACACCAACAACTTTATCATAAATATCCCTGAGCCACTTGCAGATTCCCACAAAAATAGGCAATTTAATTTTTTGTAGTTAAAAAAGTTGAAATCTAATTTCAGAAAAGTTATAATTTTTTACAACAAAAATTTACAGATAGTCTATCTTAGAGTAACAGCTTCCCAAAACTACAGGAGTTTTAGAGAGGTTTAAAATCCCTTTAT
>VCAY01000066.1 GCA_013607635.1 Campylobacterota bacterium | reverse complement strand
TCGATTTTTTTAATCGTAAAAATTAGGTTAAGGAAAATTAGTCATCTATGTGAGTTTGAATTTGCAAGTGGCTCTAATGTGTGATTATTTTAGCTATAATTATATAAAACTATTATAAATTGTTGTTTGATCAAGATCTATGCTCCACTTAAGTTTAAGTTGTGCTTTATTTTGGTACAATTCGCAACTTTAAATATCATTCAAGGATACTAAAATGGCAAGAAGATGTGCTATCAGCGGCAAAGGGCCGATGTCTGGGAACAATGTTTCTCACGCTAAAAATAGAACTAAGCGTCGTTTTTTACTTAACTTAAGAACGGTTCGTATCACACTCGAAGATGGTACAACAAAAAAAGTAAAAATTTCTGCAAGAGAATTACGTACACTCAAAAAGAATTCATAATCTTAGGAACCTAAGATGAATCTTTTAAAGAGGATTCGTAAATTCCTCAACTGGGAGATTGCTCCCAAACCAGACCCTAGACTTCTACCGGAAGTTTATCCCCACTTAAAAGCTTTTCGTTTACCTTTAATTTTAACCGTTATCGTGATGCTTATAGGAACTGTAGGCTATGTTCTCATAGATGATTTTCCTATTATTGATGCGATCTACCAAACTGCTATCACCTTTACAACTGTTGGTTTTGGCGAGATACGACCAATCTCTGATGTTGGTAGAATATTTACGATCAATCTCATCATTGCCGGTTTTGCTGTTTTTTCAAGTGCGATCGGTATTTTGGTCTCAGAGTTAAATAAAGGGCATATCGTTGCAATACTTAAGGAGCGTAGAATGTTGTTCAAGATCGCAAGATTAAAAAAGCATTTTGTTGTGTGTTATCACAATGACTATATGATCGAGGTAACGAAACAGTTACGCAAAAATCACATCCCTTTTGTTGTGATCGATCCAAGAGAGCAGATCCATGAGTGGGCAAGAGAGTACAAGTACCCCTACTACCTTCAAGCTGAACCTCATGCGGAGCTTTCAATGCTCAAAGCGCATCTTGCATCTGCACAGGGACTCATTACACTTTCAGATTCGATCGCAGACAACATTGCGCTTATCGCTTCGGTAAGACTTTTTGAAAAAGAGCACTTTTTGCCAAGACCATACAATATTATCTCAGCTGCAGAGGCGATCAGTGATGTGGAAAAACTCAAAAAGCTCGGAGCTGATACTGTTGTGAGCCCTACAAAATTGACAGCTCAAAGGGTAAGTGCAATGGCCGCTCGACCAGATATGGAAAATCTTTTAGAAGAGTTTTTGTATAAGTCTGATAATCCTATCGATATGCAAGAGATTGAAGTACCGCGATACTCTTGGGCAGTTTTAAAAAAACTCAAAGAGACGCACATCCGCCAGATCGCCAACACTTCTGTTGTAGGGATAACAAAAAAAGATGGCAAGTTTATCTCGATGCCAAAAGGGGATGTGTTGGTGACAAGTGAGTGTAAATTACTTGTGATCGGTACCCAAAAAGGGATCAAGATGACACGAGATCTGATAAGAAAAAGAGTGAAACCACAGGAATTGAAATTTGTATAAGTTAGAGAAGTTAGAGAGCGGTGTATGTGCCGCGCAAGGTTTTTATGCGGATGGGATCAGTGCAGGGCTCAAGCCAAACGGAGCACTTGATATGGCGTTTATCTATGCAGAGGTGCCATGTGAGATAGCTGCAACTTTCACAACCAACAAAATGGCAGCAGCTCCAATCAAACACTTTAGAGCAAAAGGTGAGTTTCAAACAAATTTTGTACTCATTAACTCAAAAAATGCCAATGCTATGACGGGTGAAGCGGGTGTGAACGATATTGATGAGATTTTAGCACATCTGCCAGGTGAAGCACAAAATCCGGTAATGAGCTCAACGGGTGTGATTGGTGTACGCTTACCAAAGGAGAAACTGATTGATGGGCTCAAAAAATTTGACCTGACACAAAAAAATCCTCACAATGCTGCTCAAGCGATCATGACTACAGACAGCTTTGGTAAAGAGATCGCTTTTAGGGTAACTTTGGATGATGGCAGCAGCTTTAATATTGGTGCTATGGCAAAGGGGGCTGGAATGATCAACCCTGCCATGGCGACGATGTTATGTTTTATCACAACTGATGCCGATGTGGACGGAGTTACAATGCAAAAGATACTTGATCGTGTAGTTGTAACTACCTTTAATGCCGCTTCGGTTGATGGCGATACCTCTACGAACGATACTGTGATGTTGCTAAGTAATCAAAAAAGTGCTGCTTTTGATGCCAAGGCATTTGAGGATGTACTCCATCAGATTATGGAACATCTGGCAAAACAGATGGTTAAAGACGGAGAGGGTGCAACCAAGCTGGTTACTTACCGTGTAACAGGGGCTAAAGATGATGCTGAAGCAGAAGTAGTTGCCAAAGCACTGAGTAACTCTTTGCTTGTTAAAACAGCCCTTTATGGGGAAGATCCAAACTGGGGACGCATCGCTTCAACAGTAGGTGCAAGCGGCGTTACATGCAGTGAAGAGAGTTTAACGATTAGCTTTGAAGATGTGTGTGTGTATGAAAAAGGGAAACTTTACTTCGATGCTGCGATGGAGGCAAAAGCCGCTGAGGTGATGCAGCGAGATGAGTTCACGATATCTTGTGATCTTGGTGTAGGCGAAGGAAATTTTCAAGCCTTTGGGTGTGATCTTGGGTATGAGTATGTCAAGATCAATGCTGATTATCGAACCTAGTTGTTACTGATACTCGTTTTTAAAACTAACATAGCGCTTCGCTGAAGCGTAAAGTTCTGCTACCTCTTCATCTGTAAGTTCTCGCACCACTTTTGCGGGGCTTCCTATAATGAGGCTTCTTG
>VCAY01000065.1 GCA_013607635.1 Campylobacterota bacterium | reverse complement strand
TGCCAGCTAAGATGATCGGGCGAGATGGGTAAAAGTACATAGATATTTGGTATGGCGGTGTTGGTGTAGTGGAGTGTAAAAGAGCTGGTCTCTAAGATCCAAATAGGTGCTTTTTGATCAAGGCTTGCAAGGGGTGTGCCGATATTGCCACCCGCTACACCTCCTTTGTCAGCCAAAAGGTGTTGCACCATCTGTGTCGTAGTGGTTTTGCCGTTAGTACCGCTGATCCAGATTTTAAAGTTCATCACATTGGCAAAATAATCGTACTCACTGATGAGATTTTTCGCACTTTGGATGAGTGGATGGTGTGGAGGAATACCGGGTGAGGGGATCTCAAGGTCAGAAAAATCGGGGTTAAACTCTTTAGATGGGCGGATGAGGCGTTTTTGCTCATCGACATACGGCTCATGCACATTATCATCATAAAAGATCGCGTTTTTTATTTGCAATCCCAAAGGCTTGGTGGTTACACCATAACCAAACAGTGAAACACGTTTCATAGTCCCAGCCATTTATGCGCAACACTTTTAAGTGCATCTGGGTTTTCAGAGGCAAAAAACTGCAGTTTTGGGGTAGAGTGTTTTTGTGTAAAATCAAACTTTTGACTCAAGTATTCCACAATCGCATCTCCTGAGTGGATCAGCTTCACATCGCTGCCAAAATAGTTTTGCAACTCATTGGCAATAAGTGGAAAATGGGTACACCCAAGGATGAGAGCATCTGGTTTTTGGATGGAGCAAAAATAGTGTTGCATCGCTTCATCTAAAACAGCACTAGGGTAAAGCTCCTCTTCTACAATCGGGACAAACAAAGGTGTTGCAAGGGTTGTGATGTTACCAAAGCCAAGCTGTTTTAGCCCCTTGTCATAAGCTTTGGAGTTTACGGTTGCTTTTGTACCAAGGACTAAAATATTGGTGTTTTTATCGTGCAAGTTGTTAGCACACGCTAAAACCCCTGCTTCAACCACACCAACAACGGGACATGAAGCACTCTCTTGCATCTCTTGCAGTGCATAGGCACTAACTGTGTTGCATGCAACAACGATCATATCAAGATCGAAGTTTTTAAAAATCTCTACTGCTTCAATGGCATAGCGGATAATGGTGTTTTTGTCTTTTGAGCCGTAAGGAACTCTCGCGGTATCGCCATAGTAGATGATCTGCTCAAAGAGTTGATGCTCAAGAAGGGACTTAACAACCGTCAATCCCCCAATTCCACTGTCAAAAACACCGAGCTTCATTATTTGTCCGTATTCATACTCTCGAGGAACTCTGCGTTGGTTGGCTTTTTCTTCATCGTTGTGTAGATAAACTTGAGCGCTTCGATTTCGTTGTCTTGTTTGTGAAGCATCTGGCGTAGGATGAACACTTTTTGTAGTGTTGCAGCACCGATAAGAAGATCATCTTTACGCGTACCCGATTTAAGGATATCGATCGCTGGGAAGATGCGTCTGTCTGCGATTTTACGATCAAGGACAACTTCCATATTGCCGGTACCTTTGAACTCCTCAAAGATCACTTCATCCATTCTACTGCCTGTATCGACAAGGGCTGTTGCGATGATGGTAAGACTTCCGCCGTTTTCGATGTTTCTAGCAGCTCCAAAGAAGCGCTTTGGCTTGTGTAGGGCATTGGCATCAACACCACCGGAGAGCACTTTTCCGCTTGATGGGGTTACAGTGTTGTAAGCACGTGCCAAACGGGTGATAGAGTCAAGCAAGATCACCACATCACGCCCAAGCTCAACACGTCTTTTTGCCTTCTCAATCACCATCTCGGCAACTTTAACATGGTTTTTTGCAGGCATATCAAAAGTTGAGCTGTACACCTCACCCTTCACACTTCGCTCCATATCGGTTACCTCTTCAGGACGCTCATCAACAAGCAAAACCATCAGATCCACTTCGGTATGGTTGCTGGTAATTCCATGTGCGATCTCTTTTAAAAGCTCCGTTTTACCACTTCTAGGAGGTGCAACGATAAGTCCGCGCTGCCCCTTACCTATAGGGCAGAAAAGATCCATCATCCTACCTGTTAGACCATCCTCCTTGTACTCAAGTTTGAGTTGCTCTTGTGGGTAAAGTGGGGTGAGGTTATCAAAGAGTGGTCTTTTTTTACTCTCTTCAGGTGGCAGGGAGTTAACCGCTTCGATTTTGATGAGTGCGTAGTAGCGCTCTTGATCTTTTGGAGGGCGTACCTGCCCTGTGACCACATCCCCGTTTCTAAGGGCAAAACGGCGGATTTGTGTGTTGGAAACATAAGCATCGTTGATAGACTCGTCAAACGACTTGTCGATCGAGCGGATAAAACCGTAACCATCTTGCATAATCTCGAGTATTCCACTAAAGAGGATGTAACCACCCTGTGCTGTTTGTGCTTTTAAGATCTCAAAGATGATATCTTGACGTTTTAGCTCATTTGGCTGCTCAATTCCAAGCTCGGTTGCAATATTGACAAGCTCCTCAATGGTTTTGGTACGAAGCTCTTCAACACTTGAGCCGTTGACTGGCTTATGGGTACGGTTTGAACCGTTGTTTTTAGAGTTTTTATGTGCTCTACTCTGGGTATTTTCGCTCATGAAATGTCTACCTTGATCTGTTTGGATTGTTGTAATGAGAAAGATTTAAGAGGCACCTTAAAATTTAGGTTGCGTATCTTTTATAGCGCAATTATACATCAAAAAAAGGGTTAAAGTCAATAATTTTCAAAAATTTAATTTTGCAAATTGGCAATACTGTCAACCACTGCAGAGATCTCTACTTTGGCTTCAGAGAGTGTTTTTTGTGTACGTTCGGCAAGTTTACGCACTTCATCAGCCACAACGGCAAATCCACGTCCATGTTCCTCTGCTCGTGCTGCTTCAATGGCAGCATTAAGTGCTAGCAGGTTGGTTTGGTTTGCAATCTCTGCAATGGTGTCAAGAACAGAGTTGATATCTTGACTTTGGTGTTGGAGTGATTCGATACGTTCACTAAAAAGGGCTTCTTTTTCCTGGATGTTTTGCTCACCTATTTGACAGTTTTGTAGTTCATTTTGCAGTTGCTCTTTTTGCTCTTGTACCTTTGCAAGCATCTGTTCAAGGCTTTTTACTTTATTTTGGAGCTCTTG
>VCAY01000064.1 GCA_013607635.1 Campylobacterota bacterium | reverse complement strand
GTGATTTTGTATCGATATTTTGTATTTTTTGATGCCGAAAAACTGAATAAAACATATATTCTGAAAAAACTTTTTCTTCAAAAAAATGAAACTACATGTGGCAAACATGATCTACAAAGAAAAAAAGATGCTTTAAACTTTACTTACAGATCTCAAAAATTACTTTTTGAAGATAATATACAAGAGATGAAACAGTTGAGGTATGAAAAATGATGAAAGTGAGTGTGATTGTAACAGTTTATAAAAATACAATAGCATTAAAGTTGATCTTGGATGCACTCAGAAGACAAACATACAAAGAATTTGAAGTTGTTGTCGCTGAAGATGATCAAGATGATGCAATGAAAGTATTGCTTGCACAGTATGATGATTTGAATATTTTACATGTTTCTCATGAAGACAAAGGGATGCGAAAAAATATCATTCAAAACAAAGCACTGGCAAAGGCAAACGGTGAATATTTGATATTTATAGATGGTGACTGTATCCCTTATAGCACTTTCATAGAGGGTCATGTTATTTTAGCAGAGGAGAAAACAGTTCTATCTGGACGAAGAGTCAATTTAGATGAGGTGGTATCAAACGATCTTAGAAACAATAAATACACTTCAATCTATCTGGAGCAAAACTATTGGAGATTTTTTCGTTTAATGAGGGATAAAACCGTTAAATATGAACAGGGGATTTATCTTAATCCAAAAGGTGTTATTTATAATAAATTTATAAAAAATTCAAAAAGAAATGTAAGTATTTTAGGGTGTAACTTTTCATGTTTTAAGTCTGACTTTATGGCTATTAATGGATTTGATGAAAGCTATGCCGGTACAGCTTTGGGCGATGATACTGATTTGGATTGGAGGTTTAGAGCTTATGGATGTAGTTTGAAATCTTGTAAAAATGTTGCAAATGTTTTTCATTTATATCATGAGGTTTTTGATCGTGGAGAAGCTACTGATAGACTAGTCTTGATGAAACAAAGAGAAAAGGATAACTTGTTTATTTGCCAAAAGGGGGTTGATCAATATCTCGCTTCTTAAGATATAGTTTGATATAGTTTCTTATGAATCTCGGTTTGTAAAAAGAAGATGGTAACGCTTTTAGCATATAATACTCAGCTTCTTTAATATGCTTAGTTTTGACCAGATCACTAAACCATCTGAGATATAATTGGTTTATGGCATGCTTATAATATTTTTCAGCTTTCCAATCTAGCAGTATTTTTTCAGTTTCCTTGATCATTTTGAGAATATTTCCACTGGCTTGTGTGTTATGAACTCTATAGTGCGTTAAGCTATCTGTTGTAAAACCAATTTTATATTTTTTCGCAATTTTCAGCCAAAGAGGATAGTCTTCCAAAAAAAATCTTGTATCAAATCCGCCAATTTCTTTTACAATTTTTGTTTTTACCATCACACTAGGTAAGGGTATGAAGTTTTTGTATATTAATTTGTCAAAAACAAATCCTGATTTAAAGCTTTTTGTTTTACCATTTTTGATGATTTGCGATTTACTGTTTACAAATGTTACATTGCCATAATGTAGTGCATACTGTACGTTGTTTTTAAAAAAATCAATTTGTTTTTCAATTTTATTGCGATAGTAGTAATCGTCAGAACCAAGCATGGAAAAGTATTCTCCATGTGTTAAATTGAGTGCTTCATTTAAAGTGTTGATCAAACCTTTATTTTCTCTATTGAGATAAGTAAACTTTACAAATCGATTCCTGCAAGCTTCCTCTTTTTCCATAATTTTTTCATGGGTTTTATCTGATGAACCATCATTAATAATGATAAGTTCTATATTTTTGTATGTTTGATCTATCACACTATCGATGGCTTCTTGAATATATTTTGCATGATTGTATGCAGGTATTACAACTGTGACTAAAAGAGTGGGTTTCACTTACAATTCCTTGTGTTTTTAAATAAAGGGTACCTTTAAAATATCCTCTTTTTCTTTAGTTTCTTGTTCCGTATTATGTTGTATGAGTAGTATACTAATAAATAATGAAAAGTATATCATCATTGTTTTTTGAGTAAGTATAATATCTGGTAGCATACTGATTGACATATTTAAGATAAAAAGGTACTTGATAAATAGTAGATCTTTATCTTTTATATTTAGTTTTAGTAGGTAGTATAAAAACAGTAATAGTAAAATCAAACCCATAATACCACCATTGACATAAGCTGTTAAATATGAGCTATGGAGATGTGGTAGGTGGTGCTTTATAAGTTTTGTTCTTTGTTCTGCTTTTATCATTTCCTGCTCTAAATCACCCATGCCAACACCGTATAAGAAGCTGTTTTCAGGCTGTTTTAGCATATCGTATGTTAATGGATAATATGCTAATCTCATACCTATGCTTGTGTTATAATTATTGTTTTTAGCTTGATTGATCTCATTTAAAGTTGCCAACATTCGAGCTTCAACCTGACTATTGTACTTGCACCCAATGAAAAATGTTACTGTTGGGAAAAGTAATACCAAGATGAAAGATTTGATACTTGGTTTAAAATATATAAAAAACAAAACTAATAAACTGACAAAATATACAATATATCCAGTTCTTCCTCCTGAAATTACAAGATTTGTTGTCATAGTAACAAAAAAAACTCTATAGAGGATTTTTGTAAATAAATTTTTCATATCTAATGATTGGTATAGTATCAGTATAGAAGAAAAGGCAACTAACACACTATATTGAATATGATTTAAAAATCCAACAGGGTAACCTCTAGTTTTGGAAAACTCTGTCTGGTATAAATCAACGTAGATTAAATATGATATGATCTCATTTATAAACATACTAAATACAAAGGCATGCAAGATGTATTTAATTTCATCTTTTTGTACTGTTGTTGTATATATTAAAAGAGGAATAAAGAGATATCGCCACATTTGACTTATATAATGTAAACCTAATGAAATATTTTCGCTCCAAAAAAGCGTAAAGCAATGAGATAAAATAAATAGTGATAGGACAATAATGACTCTGTTTTTTAAGAGTTGTCGCAGATCTTTAATTTTAATATAAAATAACCATATAATGAAAGTTATTGCTAAAATTTTTTTACTATAAGCATCACTAAATGGAATACTAAAAGCAAGACAGGTTATCAAAAAAAACTAAAGGGCACCTCTAAAAACCCTAAGTGGTTCTCAGAGGGAAGAAAAAA
>VCAY01000063.1 GCA_013607635.1 Campylobacterota bacterium | reverse complement strand
AAGTCCAAGTCCAAAGATGATAGAGCCGATAATGATAGTGCTCAGATAGATATAAAGTGTTCTTACGCCCAACATCTTTTTGACCACACCAATCGTTACCGTATTGGTTGCAGGTCCCGCACTTAAAAACACAAATGCAGCCCCAGGTGAAACACCCGCTAAAATGAGTCCCGCAGCAATTGGCAACGAAGCGGTTGCACATACATACATCGGCACCGCAATAGCGATCACAATGGGGTATGAGAGCCAATTGTAGTGCACCAAAATCTCACTGAGATTATCCGGCACAGCAACCGTGATAAGCGCACCCACTAACAAACCGACTAACAGCGGTGAGGCGATATCTTTTAAAAGGGTGCCAAAAGCGTAGGTAAAGGCTCGTGTGAAGATGTTGCCTTTTGGAGTCTCGCAACTGCTGCTGCAACAACTCCCCTCACTGCAGCACCCCTCTTCTTCAGGCTCCTCCTCGCTCTTTGCTGCATCTGCTTTGCCATAAAAGTTTGTCAAAACACCCGCAACGATCGAGATAATCATCGAAGTAACAATACGATAGATCGTAAAAGCCCAACCAAACATACCGTAAGTTGCCAAGATGGAATCGACTCCCGTTATTGGTGTAGCGATCAAAAACGAAAGGGTCGCACCGTTACTTGCACCACTTTTTTTGATCCCTGCCGCTAAAGGGATCACCCCGCATGAGCATACCGGCAGTGGAACACCAAAGATGGTGGACTTAATTACAGAGCTGATCGAGTCTTTTCCCAAGTGGTTTTTTACAATACTCCCAGGTACTAATTCATGCAAAAACCCCGCAAAGATGAGCCCAAATAAGATATAAGGCGCCATTGCATTGCTTAGATCAAGCAGTGCATCGACAAATAGCATTAGATATTCCATCGCACATTTTGCTTTGTAGCAAGACGCCTAAAAATAATTTTTTCATATAAAGTAGTATAATTCATATAGTAGAATTGTTATATAACATAACTTTAAAAGAGATTAGATGCAAAAGTTAGTTCAAACAGCCAAAGCGACAAATAGGTCGTCTACTCTTTGTGTGAAAATGAACCTATCGACTGTTTTTTAGCTACAATACAAGAACAAATAGTACAATTACCAAAAATAATTTCATGTGTTACAAGGTAAAAGATGGGTTTAGAAAAATTTTCTTTTTATAATCAACTTGAACCAGATGCTAAAGACTACCTAAGGATGCGCGCTCAACCTGTTGAAGCACCAAAAGACACTATCTTGTTTTTTCAAGGGGATGTGTGCGACAGTGTTTTTCTCCTAACTGAAGGGGCAATTGAGCTTATCTCACAAACTCAAGATGAAGATATACTCACCCTTTACAAGTTAGAACCGGGCAAACAGTGCATTGTCAATACCGCTTCAACTCTCTCCGCAACTGAGGCGATCGCAACCGCTGTTGCTACAACCGACATTCAAGGGTTTATCTTAGATATCTACAGCCTCAAAGATTTGGCACAAAAAAGTGAAGCGTACCAGAGTTATCTTTTTTCACTCTACAGCTTACAGCTAGATGCTATCACAAAACTCATAGACAGCAAAGTCAAAAAATTAGACACCAAAGTGCTCGATTGGCTTTACGCGCAAAACGCCAAAGAGGTTCAAATCACATCCAAAGAGCTTGCCTCAAAGGTTGAAATTGCAGAAGATCTACTACTTACAATCTTAAAAAGTTTTGAAAATGACAATATCATCGAACTTTATAAAAATAAAATTGTAATAAAAACGGTGGTTTAGTTGGTTTCTTTTTTTGTCGCATTATCAAAAATAAAAAAAGTTAACCCCTTATAGCTTTTTCCTCTTTAAGCAAAGCATCAAGGACATCCATCACCTCTTTACTTGCACTTTCTGCATCTTTAAAGTACTGCATCATGTGGGATATATCTGCCAGACATGTTCCACTTGCTACACACTCAACAGCTTTTTGCACACTCTCATGAACTTTTTGGTGCGGTTGAGCCAGTTTGGCATAAGAATCTACTTTGCCAAACACCTCTTTACCAGAACCGCTTTCATACCATTTACCAAGACGGCAACTATGATGATCAGCAAAAGAAACCTCCACTTTATCCTGAAAAACAGTCCTGTAACCGTTAGCTTTATACATTAAGTGGTCAAGTTTAACAAGGATAACAAAAGTCGCATAAAGCATATCTTTTGAATATCTCTCTATCTCTTTAGAGTTATCTTTAAGGTGTGCAACTTTTGTAACAAAGTCATTCACTACATCCTCAATATCAGAGGTTAGTGTATGAGCTCTTTGAGAATTTTCATCGATCTCCATGCTGTTTTGCTTGAGGGTTTGCATGCTAATCTCAACCTCTGTGGTTGCTTTTTGCGTTCTCTCGGCGAGCTTTCGCACTTCGTCTGCAACTACAGCAAAACCGCGCCCATGCTCCCCTGCGCGCGCTGCTTCTATTGCGGCGTTGAGTGCCAAGAGATTGGTTTGTTCAGAGATGTCCTTAATCAAAGATATCACATCACTAATTGAGTTAACACTCTCACCGAGACTCTGTGTTAACTCAGAAGATGCAGTGATATTTTCTACGATAGTTTCCGTCTTGTCAACAATGGTTTCAATCCCATTGTCAATACTCTGAGATATTTCATTGCCATCTTCATTAAGTTCATCGATTTTTCCTAAACCATCTACATTGGCTGCAAGATTATCTTGTAAAACTTTAAGATCGCGCAAACACCCTTGCGACATATTGTCGGTTAAAAATCTTATCAATTTGATTCTAGATTGGTCATCTTTACCCTCTGAGAGTTGATCAATATTGCCATTAATCGCTTCTGCAGTTTGTTGCAAAGTTGGGTTAAGGTCTTCTGTATTGATATGAATATATTTATTCTGGACAATATTCTCCATCGCCCCTTTAACACGCATCAAAAAGCTTTCAAATTCACCAATCATCCCTTCTAGTGCGCTACTCATTTGAGATAACTCACCATTGCCAATATGCACTATCTCTTGATGATACGTTCCATTTTTAGCATTTTGCAATGCTGTAGTAGTAGCAGTAACGCTTTTTCTTATTGTAACGATCTGATAGCGTAAAAATAACGCCAACGAAAGGTTTAGGAGAAAGATAAACAACGCTCCAAAAGCAAAACCAAAGTCAACAAAATTGTATGTAAACACACCAAAAAAATCACTATCTGTACAAGATTAACATAGTCCGCAAGTTTTATTGTTGACATACCAAAGTACCTCCCCCCCCAATTTTTATTATTTTCTATCATTACACCTTAATAGTGTATTAAAACATTTTAA
>VCAY01000062.1 GCA_013607635.1 Campylobacterota bacterium | reverse complement strand
TTCTGCAACTGCACATCTTCATCAAAGCGCTCTTTGGCTGTCTGATAAGCGTTATGTGACAAGTGCGACAATAGTTCGTGATCTTCAAACACCATTTGGATCTTCCGGCTTAAATCTTCAACATTTCTCTCAAAAAGCAAACCATCTTTTTTATCTGTAATAATCTCAAGAGGTCCCCCTTTATTGGTTGCGATGACCGGTATTTTATTGATCATCGACTCGATCACTACCAGACCGAAAGTCTCCCTAGGTGTTGCGAGCACTGTCACATCACATAGCCTAATATGTGCATCCACCTCTTTAGTAAACCCTGTAAAGATCACCCGCTCTTCAAGCCCAAGCTCTTGCACCCTCTTTTTTAATCCCTGTAGGTAGCCTGCATCCATGGTATGCCCAACAATCAACGCTTTTATAGCAGGATTAGCAAGTTTTGCCAAGGACTCGATCACCATCCACTGCCCTTTACCCTCTTCGATACGCCCGATGATTCCTACTGTAAAATCTTCTTGTGTAATGTTGTATTTTCTTTGTAGTTCCTCAATCTTTTGCTGTGATACATTACGCTCTTTAGTTCCCATATAGACCGTTACAATCTTTGGGCGCACCTCTTTTGGGATGAAGCGCTCAAGCTGCTCTTTGACACCATAAGTGACAGCGTGAATCATATCGATATTTTTATAAAGCCATTTATGGTAAAAATCATCTTTAAATCTCGTCATCGTCATGTTACGAGTCTGAATAAGCTTTGGCTTTTTTCGGCTAAGTATCTTTGCCAAAACAACTGTAATAATATCCCGCGTCCAGTGAAAATGAACAACATCCACACCCTCTTTGTCTATAAATCGAGCAAGTTTCAAAGCACTTAACAAAGGAAAAAACTTATTGCGTTTGATATAATATTTTTCATTTTGCACATAATTATCGATCTTTGTTTGTGGTGCTATGACCATTTTACATGCTGTTTTTTGTCCAAAAAAGTCTCTACACTTCACCATAAAGATCTCAAGCCCTCCAAGATCAGGTGAAAGACAAAGTTCTACTATTTTCTTATCCATTAAGCCTCATTGAGATATAATCACACAATTATATTCACACTTTGCATAAAACAGGATAAAAATGAAAATAGCAATAGCCGGAACTGGGTATGTCGGTCTTTCAAACGGCATCCTTTTAGCGCAAAACAACGAAGTTGTGGCACTCGATATCATCCCTGAGAAAGTTTCACTTATCAATCAAGGTAAAAGCCCTATTGACGATGCTGAGATCTCTGAGTATCTTCCAAAAATGATCACATCTGGTAACCTCAAAGCTACAACAGATAAACATGAAGCCTATACAAACGCGACATTTGTCATCATAGCAACACCGACAGATTATGATCCTCTAACAGACTATTTTAACACAAAAAGTATCGAAGCAGTCATACAAGATGTACTTGCTATCAATCCAGATGCTCTCATGGTTATCAAGTCCACCATCCCCGTAGGCTATGTTGTACAAATGAGAGAAAAGTTCAATACAACCAACCTCCTTTTTTCTCCCGAATTTTTACGCGAAGGAAAAGCGCTTTATGATAATCTGCATCCAAGCAGGATCATTGTTGGGGAGAAAAGCCAGCGTGCCAAAAGCTTTGCTCAACTTCTTTTAGAGGGTGCAATTAAAAAAGATGTGCCTGTTTTATTTACCGATCCAACCGAAGCAGAAGCGATCAAGCTTTTTGCCAACAACTACCTTGCTATGAGGGTTGCATACTTTAATGAACTTGACTCTTACGCTCTTGCAAATAATCTTAACGCCCAAGATATCATCCAAGGTATCGGTCATGATCCGCGTATTGGTCTGCACTACAACAACCCTAGTTTTGGATATGGTGGCTACTGTTTACCAAAAGACACCAAACAACTTTTGGCAAACTACAAAACTGCCAATGTTCCAAATGCCATCATCGAAGCGATCGTACACTCCAACACTCTAAGAAAAGAGTTTATGGCAAAACAGATTATGCAACAACTCTTGGTACAAAATGGTAGCACAGTGGGTATTTACCGACTTATTATGAAAGAGGGAAGTGACAACTTTAGAAGCAGTGCGATTGAAGATATTATCAACTACCTCGAAGCAGAAGATATAGAAGTGATCATCTACGAGCCTGTTTTACACCAATCAACACACGAAGGTCTCCAAGTGTACCAAGATTTGCAAACTTTTAAAGACAAAAGCTCTATCATCGTAGCAAATCGTCTCTCAGAGGATATTGTCGATGTACAAGACAAAGTGTTTACCAGAGATATTTTCAACAGTGATGCCTAAGGTTTCGTGTGTACAAGTACCAACTCAATAACAATTTTTTAGCGCTCAAAGATTTTTTGCTCAATATTCAAGAGCATTTTGAGCACAACACAAAAACGATCCACAAAGCTCGTAATGAGATCAAGATTATCGAGTTTGAGACACAAAAATATGTTGTAAAATCTTTTAAAGTGCCATCTACTTTAAAAGCAATGTACTATACTCAATTTGACTCCAAAGCAAAACGCAGTTACGAGTACAGCCTTAAGCTAGGCGACTTAGTACCAGAACCTGTAGGCTACATCGAATATTATAATGCAAATAAACTACAAGAGAGTTTTTACATCAGCCGTTATTTTGCTTATGACTGGACCATGAAAGAGGTGTTGAGGGATGAAGTTTTTACTAACAGAGAAGAGCTTCTCAAAGCATTTGCACGCTTTAGTGCAGCTTTGCATAACCAAGGGGTTTTGCACCTAGACTACAGTGCCGGCAATATCCTCATCAAAAAAGACAGTGACGACACTTACACTTTTAAAATTGTTGATCTCAATAGAATGAAATTCAAAGAAAATCTCAGCCCTAGTAAGCGAATGAAAAATTTCGATATGCTTTGGGCAAAAAAAGAGCACCTCATCATTATTGCAAAAGAGTATGCTCGTATCAGCAACCTTGATGCACATGAAGCCACCAAAAAAATACTCTACTACGCTTTTAAACTGAAGCTGATTAAAAATTTCAAAAAACTTCTCAAAGGAAGGGTAAAAAATATTGACTGGTAAGACAATGCAAAAGATTTCCATAACTATCATCACCTACAATGAAGAAAAAAATATCAAGCGCTGTATTGAAAGTGTCCAAGAGATTGCCGATGAAATAGTTATTGTTGACAGCCTCAGCCAAGATGCCACCGTAGAGATCGCTAAAAGGCTTGGTGCCAAAGTGATCCATCAAAAGTTTCTCGGTCACATCGCCCAAAAGCAGCTGGCAGTTGATCATACAAGCAACGACTGGGTGCTAAGCCTTGATGCTGATGAAGAACTTAGCGATCCACTGCAACAAGAGATTAAAAAACTGCAACAGCAAGGTTTTTCCAGCGATGCTTATTCGATGCCAAGAGTCAGCTTTCATCTTGGGCAATGGATCCGTCATGGTGGATGGTACCCCGATCGTAAGATTCGCCTTTTTAACAAGCAAAAAGCACATTGGGGAGGGTATAATCCACACGACAAGGTGATTGTTGATGGAGAAGTTGGCAAACTTAGTAATGATATCAAACATTATGTTTTTAGAGATCTAAGACAAAACATCGACACCAACAACTCCTACTCCTCGATCATGGCAGAAGATCTGTATAATAATGGAGTGAAGTTTTCATTTTTTAAACTCTTTTTTAAACCTGTTGGCAAATTTTTGGAAGTGTATCTTTATAAACGGGGATTTTTAGATGGCATGCCCGGTTTTATCATAGCTGTTGGAGCAAGTTACAGTATGTTTTTAAAATTTGCAAAACTTTGGGAGTTAGAAAATACTACCAAAAGCTAAACCCCTTTTGCACCTGCACGAATATCTGTGCTTTTTTTAGGATCACTTGGTAACATAATCTCCCTCCCCATTTTAACTTTCTTGAAAATAAAAATCTTACTGAATTGTTGTCTTAAATTTTAGAGACATTACAATATCTTCTGAAAAAACTGTGATGCGTGCCATAATGTTACGAATTTTTATTCTTGACAAATTGTTTTAAT
>VCAY01000061.1 GCA_013607635.1 Campylobacterota bacterium | reverse complement strand
TTTTATCACTTTTTTCGCTTCATCTTTTACAATACCACTTGCATCTACCGAAACTTTTGGTTGACTAACACCACCTTTGAGCGTTACATAGATCGCTGGATTGTTGTTGGCGATAATCTTGAGTTTTGAATCGATACTTTGCGTTTTAGCGTTGAGTTTTGTATTTTTTGTCGCTATTGATGAAGTGTTAGACTTCAGATCAACCGAAGCGGTGATCAACTCTTTTTTGATCTCTGCCTGCATATCCCCTTGAAATCTCTGTTTGTAAAGATCGATCTTAGCATACTTCTTCGTTAAGTCAAGCGCAACATTGTTCATAAATTTTCCAGCTTTGAGTTTTCCATCAAACACTCCACTCTGTTTTGCTAAGTTATATTTTAAATCCCCGTCAATCGCCGAATCAAACACTTGGGGATAGAGCAACATATCAAGAAGATCCAATGTCCGCATAGAGGAGATATTTGCTACCAAATCATCATTGTGCAGTTTCACATCAAGCTTACCTCCGGCGATGTTACTAAAAGCGGTAAAGTCAAGATCTTTGGCTTTTTTCAACATACCATTTGCTACAATACCACCTTTAAGATAGCGATCCGTCACAAAATAAAGCCTGTTAAGATCGTGTAGCTTCACAACATAGTCACTTTGCAGTGAAGCATCTTGGATGTTAAAGCGAGCCTGTTTCATATCAAGATTTGCCAAATTGGAGTTAAAATCGATCTGCGAGTCCACCACATCATTGGCTATTTTTGTCTTTATCACACCATTGTAGGTTGTTGTTGGCATCTTGTGTTTAAACTTGTAAGTTTTACTCAAGTATGCACTGTCAAGTTTACCTTTTAAGATATGTGTTACGATAGTACCCTTCAATGGCTCAACACTGCTGAGTTTTGCCTCTACATTGATATCTGCATCGGTATAATGAGGTTGTTTCACCATATAAAGCAGTTTTTGCACTTTTAGATGCTGAATACTTGCTACAACACTTTGTGGTTTAAAATCTTGCAGCACAATTTTTGCTGTAGTATAAGAGGATGCTACATCACTTTTAGCTGTTATACCCATCCTCTTTTGATCTCCATCTACACTACCACTTAGTTTGAGTTCTCCTCGAATGTCAGCTTTTGTTATAGGTTTGAGTACAGCAAGTTCCTGCACATCTACACCATATTTGATCGCGACATCTAGCGGCTGAGGAACCACCTTACCGCTTGAGCTTATTTTTGCAAGGTTCGATGTAAGCAGGTACCTATAAACAATATCATCCCCTTGAAGTTTTGCATTGAGTTGCATCGCAAAAGAGGTTTTTGGGATCGTAATGCCAAAATCTTTTCGCATCACTCCAGAGTTTAGCACCCCTTTGGATGTTCGCAACACTACATCACCATCGAGTTGATGCGGTGTAATGTTTTTAAAATTCACATCGAGTGCAACTTTGGCAGAAGCGTACTGTTTCTCCCCTACCATCGCTAAGAGTGTTGCAAGATCAAGATTTTGTACTTTGGCGATGATTGAGGTGGGATTGAGTTTTGTCAGTTCAACATGATAGCTTGTCGCACTTTTAGCAATATCACTCTTGCCGTCAATCATTAAAAACTCCATATCCCCTTTGACTTTTCCATCGGTTAAAAACTTTCCACTGAGCTCTTTTTTTACCACTACTGCAAGCTCACTAAGATCGTTACATGCAACATCATAAGCCAGATCAAAAGATTGTGAAAAGGGTGAGTATGAACCTGTTACACGTAATGAGTTTTGCGGAGTGATGTAGAGTAAGATATCTAGATCACTCATGCTAAGAGAAAATTTTTGTAGTTTTGTACTCAGTTTTGTAGCATCATTTATTTTACTCTCAATAACAGGAGCCAATATCGAATTACCGATACTTGTAAAAAGTAATGTATAGAGTAACACCACTAAAACAACAACAATTCCTGCCAACCACTTTACAATCTTCATCTACCATCCTTTGAGGAATTTTTATGATTATTTTAACAAAAATCGATTCAATAACCACTTAATAACTAAAAAAATATATATACTTGACATAAATACACTAAACTTATTTTATATATTTTATATCAATTTAATCTTGACATTCTTACACTCAATGTGTATAATAACACCATCTTTTGAAAAAGGAGAGTATTCAGTATGGCAGAAGAAAAAATAAATATTGAAGAGACTGAAGAGACAACTGAAGAAGAGATTCAAGCTGATGAACAAGCAGTAGAAAACGAGATCGATCTTTTGCAAAATGAGATTGCAGAGTTGAAAGATAAATACGCTCGTGTTCATGCAGATTTTGACAATATCAAAAAAAGATTAGAGTGTGAAAAATACACAGCTGTAGAGTATGCAAATGAAAAGTTTGCCAAAGATATGATCCCAGTGATCGACTCACTTGAGGGTGCTTTAAAATCTGTTGAGGGTGAGGATGTCAACAAAGAGGAGATGTTCGATAAACTCAAAGAGGGGATCGAGCTTACATATAAACAGTTTTTGACCTCTTTGGAAAAACATGGTGTTACCAAAGTTTCACACGATAAACCGTTTGATCCAAACATCCACAACGCTGTACAAAGTGTTGACCATGATGAAGTGGAGAGTGGACAAATTGTACAGACTTTCCAAACAGGATACAAATATAAAGAGCGCCCACTCCGTGAGGCGATGGTTGTCGTGGCGAATTGATGTCACCAATGCAACAAAAGTTGCAAAACAAATTTGAAAAACTTATTACAATTACACCGTAATAAAAAATAAGTTTTCCGCCTCCACTGGAGGCAAAGACGCAAAAATAAAAATTAAAGGATGAAAAAATGTCAAAAGTAATTGGTATAGATTTAGGTACAACAAACTCTTGTGTTGCAGTTTATGAAGGTGGGGAAGCAAAAATCATCCCTAATGCAGAGGGTAAAAATACAACTCCTTCAGTTGTCGCTTTTACAGATAAAGGTGAGGTTTTAGTAGGTGATCCTGCAAAACGTCAAGCGATCACAAACCCAGAAAAAACGATCTCTTCTGTTAAGAGGATCATGGGTCTTATGATGAACGAGGAGAACGCAAAACTTGCACAAGATAAAGTAACATACAAGATCGTTGACAAAGATGGTATGGCTGCTGTTGATGTTGCAGGTAAAGTGTACACGCCTCAAGAGATCTCTGCAAAGATCCTTACAAAACTCAAAGAGGATGCTGAGGCTTACCTTGGGGAGAAAGTAACTGACGCTGTTATCACGGTTCCTGCTTACTTTAACGATTCACAAAGAAAAGCGACAAAAGATGCAGGTACGATTGCAGGGCTAAATGTGCTTCGTATCATCAACGAACCAACAGCTTCAGCACTTGCTTACGGTCTTGATAGCAAAAGTGATGAAAATGTTTTAGTTTACGACCTTGGTGGTGGTACATTCGATGTTACAACGCTAGAGATTAGCGATGGAACTTTTGAGGTCCTCTCAACGGACGGTAATGCGTTCTTGGGTGGTGATGATTTTGACAACAAGATCGTTGACTTTTTAAACGATGAGTTCAAATCAAGCCACGGCATTGAGCTTAAAAACGACAAAATGGCACTCCAGCGCCTTAAAGATGCAGCGGAAAATGCAAAAAAAGAGCTCTCAAGTGCACAAGAAACTGAGATTAACCTTCCGTTTATCACAATGACTGAAGCGGGTCCACAACACTTGGTGGTTAAACTGACTCGTGCGAAATTTGAAGCGATGATTGATGCGCTTGTCAATGAGACAATGGATCACGTTGAAACAGCTATGAAAGATGCTGATCTTGACAAAGGTGACATCAAAGAGATCATCATGGTTGGTGGTTCTACTCGTGTGCCACTTGCACAGAAAAAAGTAAGTGAGTATTTCGGTGGTAAAGATCTTAACAAAGGGGTGAACCCAGATGAAGTTGTTGCTGCGGGTGCGGCTATCCAAGGTGGTGTACTTCGTGGTGATGTCAAAGATGTTCTTTTACTTGATGTTACACCACTTTCACTTGGAATCGAGACACTCGGTGGTGTTGCGACAAAAGTGATCGAAAAAGGGACAACAATCCCTGTGAAAAAATCTCAAGTGTTCTCAACTGCGGAAGATAATCAACCGGCAGTGAGCATCAATGTTGTTCAGGGTGAACGTGAGTTCGCAAAAGACAACAAATCACTTGGTCTTTTTGAACTGACAGATATTCCGGCAGCTCCAAGAGGTGTGCCACAAATTGAGGTAACATTTGATATCGATGCTAATGGTATCTTAACTGTTAGTGCACAAGACAAAGGAACCGGTAAAGAGCAAAAAATCACTATCAGCGGTTCAAGCGGATTGAGTGAAGAAGAGATTGAGAAAATGGTGCAAGATGCAGAAGCGCACAAAGCAGAAGATGCAAAAAGAAAAGAGCTTGTTGAGACTCGCAACCAAGCAGATGCGCTGATTGCACAAACTGAAAAAACGATGCAAGAGATGGGTGACAAGCTAGATGATGGTGAAAAAGCAAACATCACAGCAGCGATCACTGCACTGCAAGAGACACTCAAAGATGAAAACGCTACAAAAGAGCAGATTGAAGAGAAAGTAAAAGCACTCACTGAAGCAAGCCACAAAATGGCGGAACAGATGTATAAAGAGCAACAACAAGGTGGTGCTGACACCTCTAAGAAAAAAGATGACGACGATGTTATCGATGCTGAGATAGAGTAAAACTCTATCTCACAACTCCTTCTCTAATTAAGTTTCTATTTTGTTTTTACTCCTCCCATTTAAGTAACACTTTGTATGTTATTGCCAGATTGTTCTGTTTAACACACAAAATAAATGTTTGTTATTCTTGATTTTTTGAGTTAATTTGCATAAAATGTTGTTGAACAAATAGTTGTGCTAACAAAGCCGTTTTATAAGAAATAACTTAAACGACTAAAAAATTAAAGAAAAAACACGAGTAGTGTGTTTGATCTTTGAA
>VCAY01000060.1 GCA_013607635.1 Campylobacterota bacterium | reverse complement strand
TATAGTATTTTTTATGCAATTGATGGGGATACCGTAGTGGTTTTGTCAGTTGCGCACCAAAGAAGAAAGCCCTACTACTTTCTTGATTAATCTTGCCTGTATTTTGAGATCCCACACGGCTGGTTTGGTGTCGGTGGGTTAGCTTTGAGATACTCTAAATCTTCGAGTGTTTGGGAGAGTACCTTTTTTTGTTGTAGTATCGGCAGTATTAGGTTGTCTTTTTCATTAAGTGGGATCGACCAGTCTGTGAGGATCTTTTGTACCTCTGTATCAAGGTCAGCTAAAGCGTTTTTTACATGTAATATTGAATTATCTATCATCATCATTGCAATTATAGCAAAAACAAGGTATAATTCGCCCCTCAAATTATGAGAATTTTACAAAGGAGCTTATCGATGCCAAAAATGAAGTCGGTAAAAGGTGCTGTAAAGCGCTTTAAAGTGAAGAAAAACGGTAGCGTTAAACGCGGTACGGCATTTCGTAGCCATATCTTGACAAAACAAGATGCAAAAACTCGTCGCGAGCAAAATACTCCAAAAGTCATTGCGAAGGCAGATGAGAAAAATGTTAAGGCGATGATCAACTAGTTTTTAGTTGGTTTCACATTCTCCAACGATCGTGTTGGGCAAGTCCACCAAAGTAGTGGCACCTTGACTGCAAAAGCAGCTGGGTAAAGAAAACAAAAGGAATATAAATGAGAGTAAAAACTGGTGTAGTTCGTAGAAGAAGACACAAGAAAGTATTAAAATTAGCAAGAGGTTTCTATAGTGGTCGTCGTAAACACTTTAGAAAAGCAAAAGAGCAATTAGAGCATTCATTAGTTTATGCGTTCCGTGACAGAAAGCAGAAAAAACGTGAGTTCAGAAAACTTTGGATCATCCGTATCAACGCTGCATGTCGCCTAAACGATATGAACTACTCAACTTTCATGAACGGACTTAAAAAAGCTGGTATCGAGCTTGATCGTAAAATTCTTGCTGATATGGCTATGAACGATCCTGCTGCTTTTACAAAAGTGGTAGAGGCTTCAAAAGCTGCATTAGCGTAACTTCATATCAAACCCTTTTTCGGGTTTGATGTTTCTTCTTTTTTATTTTTGTAGAAATTTTCCACATTTTTTCTCCGGTGTTCCACCAAATGATTTAACTTCGACTGCTGTGCCATTTTTGGCGATCACTTGCCTTTTGCATTCATCTTTTGCGATACATTCTGGGTTTTTACATCCGATATTTTCCGGTACTTGTGCCATTTTTTATCCTTTAGTTTTTTTGGAATTATATCTAAAACAGTGTTGGTTGCAGTGCTTTGATTTTGTAACTTTTTCTATGGATCGGCGAGTAGCCGTGTTCTTTGATCATCGCTACATGTAACGCGGTAGCATACCCTTTGTGTTTTTCAAACTGATACTGTGGATATTTTTTTGCATCCTCTAAGATATTGCGATCGTGTGTTACTTTTGCCAAGATTGAAGCGGCACTTACTTCGGGTACCTTACCGTCTGCTTTTACCATAGTTTGCAAGTTCTTGATCCCAAAAGTGGTGTTGCCATCAAAGAGATACTCATCGGCACTAAGTTTTTGTTGGATCTGTGTGAGTGCTTCTTTCATACATGTAGAGATCCCCTTATCATCGATCCGGCTTGACTTGATAATAACAATGTGGTGCTTACTGTTTTGTTTCACAAGATCAAAAAGTGCTTCGCGTTTTTTTTCACTCAGTTTTTTAGAATCATGCAATCCTGCAATCTCAGATGTTAAAATCACCCCAGCAACTACAAGATCACCCGCGCAACAACCACGTCCAGCCTCATCGATCCCACATAAACTCATTGTTTCTCCAATCTCATTTTACTTAGAAAGTATTATAGCAATTTGTGAAAAAATCTCTTGACTTTTCTTCATCCAATTGTTAGAATGACAGAATACTGTCATAAGGATCAACGATGCAAGCACTTAACTACACAAATGCGCGCAACAATTTCAAAAGTGTTATCGACAATGTATGCGATAACAATGAAGAGGTGATTGTTACTACGAAAAATCAAAAGTCTGTCGTTATTATGTCACTTGATGCGTATAACAGCACACACGCAAAGATAAAGCAAGATGTACAAAAAGCATTGCGCGAGATAGAACAGGGGGATTTTGTTTCGGTTGATGAAGCTTTTGAGATAGCAAAGCGAACTTATCGTGACTAAGATCGTTTTTTCCAAAGTTGCTCTTGAGAATTTGCAAGAGCAGGCATTGTATATTTTTGAAAAAACAAAAAGTGTTCAAACGGCAGATGCTTATTTGGAGAAAATGAGGTCATTTATTGTGGAGATACTAACAATGTTTCCAAACTCTGGTCGTCCAACTCCGGAGTTGGCGCTTGATACACGAAAGCTTGTGTATCAAGGCTTTTCGATCATCTATAAAGTTGAAGATGATCAAGTGCAAGTTTTGACAATTTATAGAGAAAATATTCCAAAACTATAAATCCCCCAACGCCCAGATATCAAAAGGTATGATGGCAACTTGTGAAAGAGGATGGGAGATAGTTGCTTCTTTGTTCATGGTGATAACTGTTATCTTAGCTATGGAGTGGGTAAACAAAAACGCTTCGATACTCTCTAGCTTTTTAAAAAGGCGTTTCTCATCGGCAAATGGTTTGCAAAGGATCACTTCAGAACTCTTTGGAAGGTAAAAATCAACCCCCTCATCGTAGTAGATCTCTTTACCTTTTTTCTTTAGCTCCAAAAAGATCATATTTTCAAACAAACGACCAAAATGTTTCTCGACACTCAGGGCTGCTTTGAGTGAGGTATCACACAGATATACTTTTTTGGTTGCACGGGTGTGCTCAAACTTGCCAAGTTGGTGGATGTAGTTTTTTTGCACAAGTGCCTCAAAAGATTTATAAAGTTTGTCTTTGGAGATCTTTCTTTTGGATTTGAGCCGCTCATAGATGTTAAAAGGGGATATTTTTTGGGAGTTAAATTTGGCACACATTACAAGTATGTCAAAACTTATAGCATCTAGAGCGTTTTGAAAAGTGCGTTGCAGGTAAGAGATACGCTCATCGTTTGGGATCTTGTGCATAACACTCAGCCCTCCAAGTTGCACAAAGTGATTGAGTGCTGAAGCATCATATTTTTGCTCATAAGCCAAAAACTCCTCATAATCGAGTGGATAAAGAGTGAGGTTGTACAAAAAATCGATCTCTATGGGCTGCTCGTTTGTGATGATCAGTTGTGAGACATTGGGAAACTCGATCCCCTCTTTGTAGTTATCAAGTACTAGGATATCGATGCTGTTTTGCAGACAAAATTTCCCGAGTGTTTTGTTAAGTTCAGGGATATCGATGCGAATATCATTACAGTTGATGTAGAGGTAACTGCTTTTTTTATGGGTAAGCAGATACGATTTGACAAGCTGTGTTTTGCCAGATTTGGTGATGCCGCTTATTTGGTACGATTGTGCATCCAAATAGAGCTTCCTTGGATGAAATTTATCAAGATGCAGATCGGTTTTATAAAACTCTTCGAGTAAAATCTCCATGTAAAATTGTATCATTTCCTTTTTAAAAGGAAATAAGTTTCTATATATTTCACTTTTTAGCCCCAAAATCCTTGAATTTTAGAAGCTATTTATGTATAATTTCGCTCCCTTAAATGGTCAGCCTAGGAGCTGATGAGTTCTTTACTAAGGAAAATTATGGAAAAAATTCGTTTGAAATTGAAAGCTTATGATCATCGTGTACTTGATAGATCTGTAGCGTCAATCGTTGAGGCTGTTAAGCGTACTGGTACGGTAATCCGTGGTCCAATACCTTTACCAACAAAAATTAGAAAATACACAGTTTTAAAATCTGTTCACGTTAACAAAAAGTCTCGTGAGCAATTTGAAATTCGTATGCATGCAAGAATGATCGACATCGTATCAGCTACGCCTGAGACAGTTGATTCATTAATGAAACTAGATCTCGCGCCTGAAGTGGACGTTGAAGTTCGCTCTATGGACAAATAAGGAGTAACATAATGGAATATATCGTTGAAAAAATCGGTATGAGCCGTACTATCACTGTTCCTGCAAAACCTGTTACTCTCTTAAGAGTTTTAGATGCAAAAGTATGTGAAGTAAATGGTGGTAAAGCGCTGGTAGCTTACGCTAACGGTAAAAAAATGAATAAAGCGATCGAAGGGCAACAAAAGAAATATAACCTTTCTTCAGAGTTCAACCGTTTCGTAACTTTAGAGGTTGCTAACACTGAAGCCGGTGATCTTGATCTTGCACCATTAGCAGAGGCTAAAGTTGTAAAATCAACTTTTACAACAAAAGGTCGTGGTTTCCAAGGTGGTATGAAGCGTTGGAACTTCAGTGGTGGTCCTGCATCTCACGGTCACAGATTCGGTCGTAGAATAGGTTCAGTAGGTATGTGTGAATGGCCAGGTCGTATTATGAAGGGTAAGAAAATGCCTGGACAATACGGTAACGTGCAAAACACTGTAAAAAATGAGATCGTTTCTTACGATGCTGAAAACAAAGTAATCGCTGTACTTGGTTCAGTAAGTGGTGCAAACGGTACTTTAGGTCGTGTAAAGGTAGCTAAATAATGAGTGCAGCAATCGTTTTAAATGAAAAAATGGAAAAAGCATCTGAGATTGCACTACCAGAGTCATTCTCTGGTATCAATCCTCATAACTTGTACCTTTATGTGAAATCAGCTCAAGCTGCTATGCGTGCTAACACTGCATCAGTTAAAGGTAGAAGTGAAGTAAGCGGTGGTGGTAGAAAACCATTCAAACAAAAAGGTGGCGGTCGTGCACGTCAAGGTTCGATCAGAGCTCCTCAGTTTACAGGCGGTGCAGTAGCATTCGGTCCACAAAACAACCGCAACTACAACCAAAAAGTGAACAAAAAGCAAAAGAAACTTGCTTTAAATTATGCTTTAAATGAGCATGCGCAAAACGGTACTCTTTTTGTTGTTGACAGCATCGCGGTAGAGTCTGGTAAAACTAAAGACGCTTACGCAATGTTTAAAGCATTAAACCAAAGAGATACACTGTTTGTTAAAGAACTTTTAGATGAGAAAACATTTTTGGCATTTGAAAATATCCAGTCAACTTATGTTATCGAAGCTAATGAGTTAAACGCATACTTAGCTGCAAACTATCGCTCAATCGTGATAGAAAAAGCTGTATGGGAAAATCTTGTAAGTGAGGCTAAGTAATGGCAGATATTACAGATATTAAATCTAT
>VCAY01000005.1 GCA_013607635.1 Campylobacterota bacterium | reverse complement strand
AACAACAGATTTATATGTGTCATACCAAACTCTATGTATGGGGAAAATGACAACTTTGACTTGGAAAACTCCCATGTTTTTTCTGCCCTTATAAGACGATTTCATGAGGCGAAACAAAATGGCAAGAGATCGATAACATTGTGGGGAAGTGGCAAACCACGAAGAGAGTTTATCTATAGTGGTGATGTTGCGAGTGCTTCAATATTTTTGATGCAAAACACCCATAAACTCAAAAATCAGTTTTACAACCTTGGAACAGGTGTAGACTACTCTATTAAAGAGTTGGCTCAAGCTATTGCAAAAGTTGTCGGCTTTGATGGAAAGATACTGTGGGATGAGACAAAACCTGACGGAACACCGCAAAAACTGCTTGATAGTAACAAGTTTTTAGAGCTTGGATGGAGGCCAAAAGTGACATTTCAAGAGGGGCTTCAGAGAACTTACCAATGGTACAAGGAACACTATGAGTAATTTTCAACTATTAAAGGAGAAAGCAAAGTTTGTACGATGTGAAACTTTGCAGATTCATAAGCAAGCTCCCGAAACGAGAGTTGCCTCCTCTTTATCTCCCATTGAGATATTTGTCTGTTTATATTACGGCAACATCTTAAGCTTTAATCCAAAAAACCCGAAAGATGAAAACAGAGACAGGTTTATCATCTCAAAAGGGCATGGTTCGATCTCCATGTATCCGCTACTGGCAGATTTGGGTTTTTTCGATAAATCAGAGCTAAAAAAAGTATGCCAAAATGGAACATTTTTAGGGGGTATTCCCGATCCAATCATCCCTGGCTATGAAACAGTCAATGGATCACTCGGACATGGTCTTGGTGTTGGATCTGGAATGGCACTGGCTTTGAAGGCAAAAAGAGAAAAACAAAATGTTGTAGTGCTTTGTGGTGATGGTGAACTCAATGAGGGCTCAAACTGGGAAGCTATTATGTTTGCTCCTCAACACAAGCTAGATAATTTAACCCTGATTGTTGACTACAACAAAGTCTCAATGTTAGATTTTAGTAGAAACATTATTGATATGAGTTCCCTCAATCAAAAGTTTGCATCTTTTTGCTGGGAGGTGTACGAAATAGCAGATGCACATGATGTAAAAGAGGTGTACACTACATTGCAAGAGGCTATCAACAAAAGAGACAACAAACCAAAAGTTGTGATTGCAAACACCATCAAAGGCAAAGGTGTGCCTTTTTTAGAAACACACTCTTTAAGTCATATCTTATCAGTAAAACCAGAAGATATTGACAATCTCATAGAGGAGATAAAAAATGCAGACTAAAGCTATGAGAGATGTGTTTTTAGCCTCTTTATATGAAAAGATGAAAGATGATGAAACAATATTTTTTGTTGTAGCAGATTTTGGAGCTCCTTTATTGGATAAAATCAGAGAGGATTTCCCACAGAGGTTTATCAATGTCGGCATCGCTGAGCAGAACCTTGTCAATGTAGCTACAGGTTTAGCGTTGGAAGGTTTTACAGTTTATGCCTATGCTATTGCCCCTTTTATCACTATGAGATGTTACGAACAAATAAGGGTCAATGTTTCTGTACTTTCACATGTAAGGCAGATGAATATCAACTTTATCGGAGTTGGTGCAGGGGTAAGCTATACTATGAGTGGGCATACACACCATTGTTTAGAGGATTTGTCTATTATGAAAACACTACCAAATATGGAGGTGTTTTCCCCAAGTGACTTTATGTTGGCAGAAACTTATGTGGATCGAACACTCAACCTTTGCCAACCAAAATATTTAAGGTTTGATGCTAAGCCAATGAGCGCTTTACAAAGTACTGTCCATAATTTTGAGGATGGATTTAGAGTTTTAAAAAAGGGTAAAAAACTCGCTGTGATCTCTACTGGGTATATGAGTCAAAAAGCTATGGAGATAATACAAGATTTTGACATCACACTTATAGATATATATCTGATCAACCACTACGATAAAAACAAACTTGAACAAACTTTAAAAGATGTAGAGACTCTCATAACCATCGAAGAGGCTTTTAAAAATACCGGTGGCTTGGATGCAGAAATAAACTTTAACTTCAAAAGCAAAAAGATAATCAACTTAGGGTTTGAGAAACAATATACATTTGAAATTGGTGATCGCGAGTTTGTTCATAAAAGACACAAATTAGGAAAAAATGATATTATTGATGAGATTCAAAAGGCTTTGATGTGATAGATATTGTATTTGTAAATCCTGGGGACAGAAAAATAATATTTCAAGACTTAGGCAAAGATCTAACAGCATTAGAACCACCGTTTCAGATCGCTTCTTATGCAAGTTTTTTAAGAGATGAAGGGTTTAAGGTTGCTATTATTGATGCAAATGCTGAGAACCTCACGCCACAAGAAACAGCACAGCAGGTAAAAACACTCAATCCTCTTGTAACAGCCGTAATTGTTTATGGGAACCAGCCATCAGCATCTACACAAAATATGACAATATCGGGTCGTATAGCCAAAGCAATCAAAAACCTTACCGACACTCAAGTTGTTATGGGTGGGCTTCATCCATCGGCATTGCCAAAAAGAACACTCAAAGAGGAGTCTGTTGATTTTGTTATAGAGGGTGAAGAGCAGATCCCTTTAAAAGAGTTAATAAAGTGCTTGAAGACAGATAAGGATCTCTCAAAAGTTCGTGGACTTTGGTATAAACAAAACAATGAAATAAAAAACAACCCAAAACCCAAATTGATCGATAATTTAGATAAGTACTTACCCATCGCAGCTTGGGATCTGCTCCCGATGGAGGAATACAGAGCGCACAACTGGCACTGCTTTGATGCCATAGAAGATCGGATCCCTTATGGTGCCATCTATACATCTCTTGGTTGTCCGTATAAATGTACATTTTGTTGTATCAATGCTCCATTTGGCGGCAATGGTATCAGATACAGAAGCCCGGAGTTGGTTGTCAAAGAGATAGAGTTGCTTTATAAAAAATATGGCATAAAAAATTTAAAAATCATAGATGAGATGTTTGTTTTGGATGAACGACACTATATGAAGATCGTTGACTTGCTAATAGCAAAAGATTTCGATTTGAATATTTGGGCTTATGCAAGGGTTGACACTGTAAAAGAGCACACTCTCAAAAAACTCAAAAAAGCAGGTTTTAACTGGCTCGCACTTGGCATAGAGTCTGCAAATGCGGATGTGCGTGATGGTGCATCTAAGAAGATGCGGGTAAAAGATATACAAAGCATCGTCAACAAGATCCAAAATGCCGGAATCAGAGTGATAGGCAATTACATATTTGGTCTGCCTGATGACACGATAGAATCTATGCAAGAGACACTCGAGATGGCAAAAGAGTTAAACTGTGAATTTGCCAATTTTTATTGTGCCATGGCGTATCCCGGTTCGCAACTCTACACAATAGCTTTAGAGAGAGGCTGGGAATTGCCAAAAGAGTGGACAGGGTATTCTCAACACTCTTACAATATGCAACCACTACCCTCAAAACATCTCAGCACAAAAGAGATTGTGAAGTTTAGGGATGATGCTTTTCATGAGTATTTTGAAAATCCGAAATATCTTGATATGCTAGAGGCAAAATTTGGCAAAGAGGTAAGAGAGCACATGCAAAGTGTTACAAAAACAAGACTTAAAAGAAAGATTTTAGGAGATTGATGTTGCATAAAACGGCGATATACGGTGCAGGAGCGTTTGGAAAACTTTTTTTTCAAGCGTTAGATAAAAAGATAGACTTTTTTATCGATGACTTTGCAGATAGTTCCCACTATGAAGATAAAAAGATCAAACATTTAAACGAAGTAGCCAAACATACCAAAATATATATCTCCGTCATGCAGTCTTCAGGTATGATCAAACAAAAACTATTGAAATTAGGCTATACCAATGTACTTGGTTTTACAGAATCGATCAGCGATATGCCAGAGATTTTACGCCTTGTTGCAAAAACAAATTATCTATGGCTTGTTGCTGACAATACAAAAATGGTAGATGATGCCAAGATAGCGACACTAAGAGAACTGCTCAAAGATCAAAAGAGTAAAAAACTTTTGGATCAGATGGTGCTTTTAAGAAAAACACTCGATATCAAACACTACATAAAACCTTACGATAAGGAGTACTTTCCCTCGGATGTTCCCATCTTGGAGCAACTTCACAACATTAACTTTGTAGATTGCGGAGCGTATACGGGAGATATGATCAAAGATTTGATGCAACACACCTCAAGTGTCAAAACAACCATCTCTTTTGAACCAGATCTATCAAACCTCCAAAAGCTAAACCTTGAACTTCACAGACAAAAAGAGCTATTTGAACATACCGAATTTTTTGTATATCCTGCCGGAGTGTATGATCGATCTACAACACTTCGCTTTGCAAATGACGGTATTGACTCCAGTGCATCGATCAGTGACGATGCATCCGTATCGATACAAGTCGTCTCACCTGATGATGTGTTGTGCAATGTTGCTGCAGACTACATCAAGATGGATATAGAAGGGGCTGAGAAACAGGCTCTTTTAGGAGCAACAAAAACTCTACAAAAATACAAACCAAACTTAGCAATTTGTCTTTATCACAAACCTGAAGATCTATGGGAGCTTCCTCTTCTTATTAAACAAATAGAGCCATCGTACGATATGTATCTACGGGTACATGAAGATATGTGCTTAAGTACGGTTTTGTACTGCATAAGTACACAGAGGTAGTAAAATGTATAAGTTGGCTTTTATCGGAGGGAGTATTGACTCAATAGCAGGATACCCCCATTTTATAGCATCACAAATGGACAAAAAGTTTGAAGTACTTAGTGGCACTTTCAGTACAGATGCTGCCATTAACAAAGCAACGGCAAAACAGTGGAAGATAGAGCGCTGTTATGATGATTATCAAAGCTTGATTGCCCACGAAAAAGATCGAATTGATGCTGTTGTTATACTTACACCGACACCTCTACATTCGCAGATGATTATCGACTTGCTGCAAGCAAATATCCCCATAATCTGTGAAAAGCCTTTAGTTGGTTCCCTTGAAGAGGTTGCCAAGATCAAAAAAATCTACGATCCTTCAAAACATTTCTTGGTTGTGACAAACAACTATAGTGGCTACCCTATGTTGCGGGAGTTGCGTCGCAAAATCGCATCTAATGAACTCGGAGAGATACTCTCTATTCGTCTCAAGATGCCCCAAGAGAGCTTTTTACGACCTCCAAAAAGTGTCAAATACCCACAAAAGTGGCGACTTCAAGATGCATTTATCCCTATGATCAATTTAGATCTTGGCTCACACCTGCACCATCTGGCATATTTTTTACTCCATGAAGAGCCAACAAGCGTTATGGCACACTACAGTAGCTTTTCAAAGTACGATGTTATTGACGATGTCAATATGCTACTACACTACAAAAGTGGCATCAGTGGGAATCTATGGCTTAGCAAAACAGCACTTGGCAATCGCAACGGGTTACATATAGAGGTTTATGGCACAAAAGCTAGTGCGTCATGGCACCAAGAGACACCGGAGCTTTTAGAGTTTTCATACAATACAGGAGAAAAAACGATCATCGATCGAGGAAGCGATATAGAGATACCGCCAAACACCTTTTACAACAGAATGACACCCGGGCATCCTGCGGGATTTATAGAGAGTTTTGCAAATATCTACAACGATATCGCTACGGCGCTCGATAAGTTTCACAAAAAACAGCCATACCTTAGTGAATATATCTATGGTATCGATCATGCACACTTTGGCTTAAAACTACTCCATAGCGCTTCTGTAGCCAATCAACAATCAACGTTTGTGACCATAGCCAATGGAGACACTCACTAAATGCACAACCCGCAAACCCATATTGCACAAAATTATCGTAACAATATCACTTACTTTCAAAAAGAGCATCCTGATCTTTATCGACTCATAGAACAGTTTGAGATGATGGTTGATCAAGGCAAGCTGGTAGAAAACTTTATACTCACCTATGAAGATGGCGGGTTTGATATCTTCAACACACAAAGCAATAAATACCTCTACAACCAACAAAGTAAGCATTATGTAAATGTAATGCAACAAAGTGTGAATCACCGCAAAAATGAGAATGTTTTTGAAACTTTTAAGCTGCTTGGAAAAAACGACACAACCAAAGATTACAACTTTGTAGATGATCTGTTTGTTCAAAGTAAAGATAAAGAGATGCAGCAAATCTTCAAGTTCATTTTTTTTGGTTCAGGCTTACATCTCGATCCAATCGCTAACAAAATAGATGCAAAATACTACCTCATCATTGAAGACAATATTGAGCTTTTCCGCCTTTCTCTCTTGACGACACCCTATTTTGAAATCGCAAAAAAAGCCAAACTCTTTTTTGCTGTTGGATCTGACAATGAAAGCTTTGGCAAGATAGCGCAACAATTTTTCAACGAAGCGTTTTACTACAACCACTACATCAAGTTTTTTGAATCTATTTTTCACTCCGAAGAAAAACTCAATTGGCTCCACACCATCATTGTAAGCCAATCACATCTTAACTTTTTTTACAGCTCGATACTTGAGCAATACACAAGGCCTCTTTATTATCTGCAAAACAACTACCCGTTTGTTAACCTTACATCAAAAGAGCTACAACAGTTTGCTCAAGATAAAAAGGTGATCCTCGTAGCTCCGGGACCATCTTTAGACAAACATATTACATTTCTCCAAGACAAACAAGATGAGTACTTTATCGTAGCACTCTCAGCAACACTAAGCATACTTGAAAACGCACAAATCAAACCTGACATCGTTACACACTTTGATGGCTTTGCAAGGAGTGCCATCCATTTTCAAAAGCTTCAAGACAAAACTTTCTTACAAGACTCCCTTTTACTACTAAGCGCTAAAACGCCCCTCACCATTGTCTCGATGTTTGCCAAAGAGCAGATCTTTTTCTTTGAAAGTGGTACCAACTTCAAACAGGGCTTTGGAGAGCTGAGTGCTTTTTGTGCCGGATCTGCCACTTACCTTATCTTAGTAGCACTGGGTTTTAAAGAGATACTGCTCGTGGGTCTTGATTTGGCACTGAACCAACAAACACTCCAAACACATGCCCATGGTTACAGCTATACACTCACAGCCAATGAAAATGCACAAACAAAAAGTTTTCGTGATTCGATCATAGAAGTAGCAGGTAACTTACAGCCAAAAGTAAAATCTACTCCAAATTTTGCAACCTCCATTAAAGCGATCGATGAGATCAGCTTGGGGCTCAAACAAGACTATCAACAAATTTACAATCTCAATGACGGCGCAAAACTCAAAAACACCACACCTGCAGATGCAACACTCTTTCACACAACCAGTCATTCCAAAAAATCACATCACGATCTTAAGACTGTCATGCACAACAACAGTGCCGCAACACTCTCAACAGAAGAGACCCAATTTATTCAAGAGATACAACAAAAAACACAACAAAAGATCTTGCTTGTCAAAAGCTTTGCAACACAAACCTTTCACAACAAAACAGAGTTTTTACAAGCCCTCATACAATTTAAGAACGATCTTTGCTTATGTCAAGAAAAATCGTGCGAAGTGCTCTTGATTTTGTTGGAGAATTACACCCGTTTTGTTTATGGATATATTTTTGATACATGTAACTCACAAGGCTTACAACCAGATATCCGTACCATACAAAAAGATCTTGTCAATAATCTTTTGGAGATTCTTCAAAGATTTGCACACCTATTAGATTACAACCAAAATGGAGCAAACAATGCAAAGTATCGAAACTCAAGCGATCGAAAACTTCCATAACAATATGGACTATCTCAAAAAGCATCATAATGAACTCTTCCACAAGGTTGATATTTTTCAAAATGGTCTTGAATCTGGTTACACATTTGAAAAATATACCCTTGAATACAAAAATGAAGGTTATTTCGATGTTCAAAATCTTCAAACTAAAGAGTTTCTTTATAGTGATAATAGCGAAAAGATTTCACAAAGCCTTTGCGATCAAATCAACTTTAAAAAGGATCATTTTAGTTTCCAGGGTTTTAGACTTGTCTATGGCTTTGAAGATAGGGAACTTGATGATATGGCATCTTCACACAAAGATATCTATCCAATAATGAGCTACTACCTTGAACGCTACCCTTACGAAACAACAATGAAAAAAATTGAAAAATTCATGTTTATCGGTACTGGACTTGGAACACATATAGAAAAAGTTCTTCAAAAGACCAAATCGGAAATTATTTTTATTGTCGAAGATGACCTTGAGCTTTTTAGACTTTCACTCTTTACAACACCTTATTATAAGCTATTTTCAGATAAGATGGTTATCTTTTCTATTGCATCTAACGAAACAGACTTTAGTAGAGATTTTAGACAGTTTTTAGAGAACAGTTTTTATCTCAATCGCTTATTAAAATACTCCTATTTTCCTGCGCACTCCAAAAATAAAATCCAACTTATGAAAAGTATTTTAGCCTCGCAAAACTTTTTAACTTTTGGTTACAATACTGTTTTAGACAAGTTCTTAAGACCTCTACAAGCACTCAACAGCTACCATTTTTTGAATCTTGCAAAACACCTACAACTCAAAAGTATTACTGAAAAACCGGTAGTCGTCGTGGGTGCAGGACCATCGCTCGATAAAAACATTCAATGGCTAGCGCAACATCAAGAGGATCTTATTATCTTTGCGGTTGCAACTTCATTAAGGACACTTCATAAACACAATATCAAACCTGATATTGTCAGTCATATTGATGGTTTCAAATATGGATATAAAAACTTTGAAACTTTTCCCATTAAAGAGTTTGTCAAAGACTCAATCGCTATACTTGGCTCTTTTGTCGAAAAAAGAGTTATTGAACTTTTCAACAAAGAACAAACCTTTATATTTGAAGAAGATACATTTTATTTTAACAACTTTGGATCTGTTGAAGCTCCGTGTATAGGTTCAACAAGTGTTGCAAATGCTATACTTCTGGGATTTAAAGAGATCTATTTGCTTGGTATCGACTTAGCTCTTGGAAAAGATGGTGCAACACATGCAGGTGCACATATAACAAGTGGAAAATATGACTTAGAACACCTTGACAGCAATTTAACTAATGAAATCTCTTTAAGGGATGATCTTTTTACAGTGCAAGGAAACTTTACTGAAGCCGTCAAGACAACACCTCTATTTAATAACTCTATTGTAGCAATTAACAATATAGTAACCCACCTTAAAACTGAACAACAAACCATCTACAACCTCAATGAGGGTGCACACTTTCGCAATACAATAGCAATACATGCAAAAGATATAACCATCCATAGTATGCATAACAAAAAAGATGTTTTTAACAATTTCTATAACGAGATACTTCAACTCAGTCAAACAAAGCTTAGCGAAGAAGATTTAGAATCAATGAGGCAACGATTAAGCTATGCAAAAAAAACCAACAAGATTATTAAAAAATATCAAAAGAGAGTCACATACACAGATATAAACAAATATCTTTATAATCTTTATGGTCTTATTATCGAACTTTATCCGGCTCAAACAAGAGAGAATCGTAATATTACAAAAGTTTTTGATATGTTTTTCCAATATGTGGTGCCTATAATCTACGATATGTGCAACACAAAAGAGAAAGACTTAAAACAGTTGCATGAGGATATCAAAAGAGTGGATACACTTGTAGTAGAAGCATTAAACAATATTATTAACACCTATACCAAAAAGATTGGAACATTTCTGCAAAAAACAAAGAGAGCAAGCTAAAGAATAAGCGGGGATGCAACTTTTAAAAAAGCCCAAACCCCCACTTTAATACCGCTTCTAAAGAAACATGCTTTATCTACTGAAGTAGTCTAAGCACGTTTTGTTGTACGGCGTTCGCTTGACTCATCGCATAAGAACCAGATTGTGCCAAGATATTTCTTTTGTTGAAGTTTGCAGACTCAGCAGCAAAATCAACATCACGAATTTGACTCTCTGCAGCAGTAACATTTACCTGAGTAACTGAGATGTTTCTAACAGTTGATTCAAGTTTGTTTTGAGCCGCACCAAGAACTGCTCTTTTTGTATTGATATTATCAAGAGCTGTATCCATTTTTGATATAGTAGCTTCTGCAGCTGCTCTACTTGTAACATCGATCGATGCAATTGAGCCACTAACAATAGCTGCAACAGTATTCGTACCAATCGCAGCAGTTTGTGTTTCATTAGCATAAGCACCAATATGGAAAACAAAATTACCATCACTACTGCTACCACCTGTTCCATCTAGCAGTTTTACACCATTAAATTTTGTAGTAGCAGCGATATCGCTTGCTCCTTGCAATAGTGCTGTAACCTCTTTTTGGATATGCCCACGAGATGTAGCATCTTGCGTATCATTGGCTGCTTGATCTGCAAGAACACGAACCCTTTTTAAGATGTTTGTGTACTCTTCAAGTGCACCATCAGCAGTTTGGATAAGACCGATACCATCATTTGCATTTCTGATCGCTTGACCAAGACCTTGAGACTGTGCTGAAAGTTTATCAGCGATTGCAAGACCGGCAGCGTCATCAGAAGCACGGTTAATTCTTAAACCTGAACTAAGTGAAGTCAAACTTCTATCAAGGTGAAAATTGTTCATTGTGGAGTTTCTCCACGCATTCATTGCACTAACGTTCGTATTAATTCTAAATCCCATAATAAATCCTTTTCTATGGTAGAGCCTTGCGCTCTTTTTGATTTTTATCTTGGGGCTTCCTTGCCCTAGATGCAAACTAAATCGGCAGTGAAAAAAATTACTTTAGAAAATTTGCAAATTTTTTTACAAATTGACATTTTATAGTTAAAATAGCTATAATGTACAAAATAGATAAAAAGGGGATCTGATGCACTCTATATCTGCTTCCGAGCTCAAACAAAACTCCACAAAACTACAAGAAGCCCTGCGTAATGATCTGCTCATCACCAAAAGAGACAAACCTTTTGTAGTCGTGATGGATTATGAAAAATACAAAAAGCTTGAGCATGTCGATGATGCATGGAGCTATTGGAGCGATCAAGAGCTAGATAATTTTGGAAAAATTGCCATTGGTCTAAGTAAAAACGACTTTGATGATGAAGATGAGGACTATTCACAATGGTAGGAGATATCTACTATATCAATATGCCCTACTCTAACTTTACAAAAAGTAAAGGACGTCCTGTTTTGGTTTATCAAAATATCTCCAAAGATGATGTTCTCGTTTTACCGCTTACAAGCAACCTTACAAGAGAGGGATTCAAAATTAGTACCAAGGATATTGCAGATGGTTCTTTAAAAAAAGATTCCGTCATTATCGTTCCAAAACTCACTGCCGTAGACAGCTCTTTGATAAAAGGTTCCAAATTTATCGCTTCACTCAAACAAAAAAGCTTTTTAGGTCTAAAGAAAAAACTTTGTGAAGCTCTTGGATGTTAAGAGAGTTTAATACCCTAATTTTTCAATTTTAAAGTTTTTGTGTTAAACTTTCGCACTCAAAAACTAGGAAAATCGTTTGAATTTAATTATTGTCGAATCACCTGCAAAAGCCAGAACCATTAAAAATTTTCTAGGAAAAGGTTACGATGTTATCGCCTCTAAAGGGCATATTCGTGATCTACCAAAGTCTCGTTTTGGGATCGAGATCGATGAAGAGCACCATAAAATTGCTCCGAAATACTCCGTTGCCAAAGAGAACGCCCCAACAGTCAAAGAGATCAAAGACAAAGCAAAAAAAGCAGACACCATCTATATCGCGACCGATGAGGACCGCGAAGGGGAAGCGATCGGCTGGCACATTGCTCATGCGATCAAAAAAGATCCTGCCGAGTTACCGCGTATCGTATTTCATGAGATCACCAAAAGCGCGATAGAGCATGCACTAGAATCGGCTCGCCATATCGACATCAATATGGTCAATGCACAACAGGCGCGCCGTTTACTTGATCGCATCGTGGGTTACAAACTCTCCCCACTTCTTAGCTCAAAGATCCAAAAAGGGCTCTCAGGTGGACGGGTACAAAGCTCAACTCTCAAACTCGTAGTTGATCGTGAGCGTGAGATCAAAGCGTTTATCCCGCAAGAGTATTGGAGTATCGATACAAAATTTCAAACAAACATCGAAGCAAACCTCATCAAACATGGTGGCAAAAAGATCGAAAAGCTGAGTATTGAGAATAAAGAACAGGCTGAAGCTATCACACAAAGTGTCAAAAACGACAGCTACACCATCGCCAAGATAGAAACCAAACAACGAAAGAGTGCTACACCACCACCGTTTATGACCTCAACACTGCAACAGACTGCCTCAAGCAAACTTGGTTTTTCTCCGAAAAAAACGATGATGCTCGCACAGACACTTTATGAAGGTGTTAAAACACCTGATGGTACAAGTGGGGTTATCACCTATATGAGAACAGACTCACTCAACCTAGCGACTGAAGCAGTAAGTGCGGTTCGCGGCATCATCAAGAGTCGCTACGGTGAGAAATATTTACCACCAAAACCGAAGTTTTACACCAAAAAAGCCAAAGGGGCACAAGAGGCGCACGAAGCGATCCGCCCAACGATGTTGCAGTTCACTCCTGAAGTTGCGAGCAAATACCTCAAAACCGATGAGCTGAAACTCTACCGCCTTATCTATAAGCGTTTTATGGCGTGTCAGATGGCAGATGCTTTGTTTGAGCAGCAGTCTATCATCTTTCAAGGCAATGAAAATGAGTTTCGTGCAAGTGGTCGCAAGCTAGTCTTTGATGGTTTTTACAAAGTGATGGGTAATGAGGACAAAGACAAATTGCTCCCAACACTCAAAGAGGGTGAGAAAGCCGAGATCGAGTCTGTCAAACCGACACAACACTTTACCGAGCCACCATCTCGCTACTCTGAAGCAAGCCTCATTAAAAAACTTGAAGCTGAAGGAGTTGGACGCCCATCAACCTACGCACCAACTATCGCAACACTCACCAACCGAACCTATGTCAACATAGAAAAAAAACAGATTGTCCCAACGGAGGTTGCTTTTACCGTTACAGAGATCCTTGAGAAACATTTTGCCAATATTGTAGATATCAACTTTACCGCAACAATGGAAGAGAAACTCGATGCAATCGCAGAGGGGCATGAGGACTGGGAAAAACTGCTTATAGAGTTTTATGAAAGCTTTATGCAGCAGATCTCTGAGGGTAAAGAGAAGATACAATCACTCAAGATGGCAAAACCACTCGGTCGTAACTGTCCAAAATGTGGCAGTGAGTTGCTGCTTCGCAGTGGTCGCTATGGTGAGTTTGTTGCATGTAGCGGTTTTCCAAAATGTAAATACACTGAACAAGTCGATGCCGATGGCAACAAAGTGGAGAAAAAAGAGCAATTTGCCGATGAGAAGTGTGAAAAATGTGGCGGAGATATGATCATCAAAAACGGTCGCAACGGTCAATTTTTGGCATGTGGCAACTACCCTGAGTGTAAAAACACCAAAAGCATACAGGTTGAAGAGAAAGTAAGTAAGACTCCATGTCCTGATTGTGGCGGCAAGCTGAGTCTTAAAAACTCCCGCAGGGGTCCATTTTGGGGGTGTAAAAACTATCCAAAATGTAAATTTATCTCCAAGTTTGAACCAACCACCATCAAATGTAAAGAGAAAGGGTGCAACGGTGTGCTAGCTCCTCGAACCTACAGAAACAAAGAGGTGTATGAGTGTGTCAAGTGTAAAGCTAGAACACCTAAAGAAGAGATTGAAAACTCATAAAATATTATGAAAATAGGTATCATCTCAGACTCACACACAAAGGTTGGCAAAACCAAAAAAGCGATCGATATGCTCATTGAACAGGGTGTGGAGTTTTTTATCCATGCGGGAGATATTGTTGCAGTGGAGGTGTTAGAATACCTTCAAAACTGCGGCGTTCGTTATGTCGCAGTTTATGGTAACAACGATGCCCACCTTGTCTCTGTGCATAACAACTACAACCTTGTGCAAGAGCCTCACTACTTCAAACTTGCCGACACAACATGCAAACTGATGCACCTGCCGTTTTATATGACAGGCGATACAGAAGTAGTAATATTTGGGCACACCCACAAATTTGAGTTAGAATACAAAGGTAAAACCTTGTATCTGAATCCCGGTGAAGTGTGTGCAAGAAACAAAAATTTTAGCGAATGTGCACTTTTAGAGGTAAAGAAAAAGCAGTTTTTGGTAAACTACTACACTAGAAAACCCAAAGAGGATTTTACACTTAAAAAAGAGTTCTCTTTTACAAGGCAATAATGTGGGTAAAAAGATATTTTTATGCTCTATCTGCAACATCAACAGCGGTACATGTAACGAAGATTGCAAATTTTGCTCACAAAGTGTACGCTACAAAGCTGACATCGAGCGCTACAAACAAAAACCGATTGAGCAGATCAAACAAGAAGCAATTGCTGCAGAGTCAAACGGTGCACTTGGGTTTTGTTTGGTGACTGCCGATAAGGGGCTAAACGATAAAACTTTAGAGTTTGTCTGCTCCACTGCTAAAGAGGTGCAGCGTGTTGCTCCAAAACTGCGCCTTATTGCCTGTAACGGTACAGCAAGCGTTGAGCAACTCAAAGAGATCAAAAAAGCGGGGATCAAAGCGTATAACCACAACCTTGAGACCAGCGAAGCGTTTTACCCACAGATCTGCACCACCCACCCGTGGAGTGAACGTTATGAGACATGCGAAAATGTTAATGGGGTTGGGCTAGTGCTCATCTCTGGAGGGATCTTTGGTCTAGGTGAGAGCCAAGCAGATCGGGAGAGTATGCTAGCCTCACTTACCCGTCTAAAACCAACAAGTGTGCCGATCAACTTCTACCACCACAATCCAGCCTTGCAACTTAATCCAAACCCTTTAAGCATCGATGAAGCACTGCAGCTTATCAAACTCACAAGGCAAACTCTGCCTGATGCCCAGCGTATTATGGTTGCAGGTGGGCGAGAGCTGATGTTTGGCAAGCGTCAAGAGGAGATCTTTGACTACGGTGCCAATGCGATCGTAATTGGTAACTATCTCACAACCACCGGTCGAGCAATGCACAAAGATCTTGAAATGCTCCATGCTCTTGGACTTGAGCGCGCTACAGAAGTAGGGGCTTAAGATGCATCACAGTGTGGGTGATAATATTACTTTAATCATCACCATCTCACTTATCATCATCTTTTCCCCTTTTATCGCCAAAGCGCTTAGACTGCCAACCACACCGATCGAAATTCTCTTTGGTTCACTCTTCGCATACTTCGGTTTTATCCACGATGAACACCTTTTTGCACTTGTTGCAGAGTTTGGCTTTTTATACCTGATGTTTATCGCCGGCACAGAGATTAACCTCAAAAATGTTCTTAAAACTCCTGCGGGTATCATCAAAAAAACTGCACTTTATCTGATATTTCTTTATGCCTTTTCGATCCTCTTTACCCTACAATTTGATCTTGGAAAAATCTTTATGGTGCTGCTGCCGCTTATCTCGGTAGGGCTCGTTGCTTCACTGGCAAAAGAGTATGGCAAAACCCCATGGCTGGAACTCTCGATGACCGCAGGGGGCATTGGTGAAGTCGCTTCTATTTTTATCCTTACTATCACTTCCGCTACACTGCAATCAGGCATAGGGCTTGGGCTTTTTCAAACGATCTTTGCCCTTTTGACCTTCATACTTATTATGTTTATCATCTTTCGTGTTATGCAGCTTATCTTTTGGTGGTACCCAGCAGTAGCAACAGCACTTATGCCTCACCAAGACAACAAAGAGCAAGATATCCGTCTCTCTATGGGGATCTTCTTTTTGCTTCTTGGTGCGATGCTCTACCTTGATCTTGAACTTGCTTTTGGAGCATTTTTGGCTGGAATATTTTTACCCACATTTTTTGAGCACAAAGAGAAGTTGCCGGAAAAGCTCGCTTCTTATGGTTTTGGATTTTTGATACCAATCTTCTTTATCCATATCGGCAGTATTTTTCATCTTGATGCTATCTTTATGCCTGGACTGATTCAAAAAGCGCTTATTATAACCGCAGTTATGATCCTCATGCGCGTTCTTGCTTCGTTGGTGTATATCAAGAACCTTGGTTTTATCGATTCTGTGCTAATGGGTCTTTCACACGCTATGCCTCTCACACTTCTTATTGCAATGGCGACACTGGCCTTTCAGGCACGATCGATCGATCAACTTCACTACTACGCCTTCATCTTAGCTGCACTCTTTGAGGTGATCTTTGTCATGGTGATGATCAAACTGATCAATCTTTACAAACTCAAAAGAGAAAAAACACTTCAGGCAAACTAGATGGCTCGCTCAGTTTTACTCCAACTCGCACGCGATTCGATCAATGAAGTGTTGCAGATGCAAAATCTCCTCAACAAACAAAAACTCCTAATAGCCCACCCTGCGCTTGCCCAAAAGCTCCCAACAACAATTGAGCTGTTTTTAGAAAATGAATTTTTAGTGCAACACAGCTAGATCTCTACGATGCGATCACCATCGGAGCAAAAAAAGCCGCCTTTGAAGATGAGAATTTTCAACCCCTTGGAGTCACAGAGTATCTTCACGCAACACTAAAAATTACCCTCCAGACTCCTGATGGGGCGATTTCACATCAAGATGAACCGCTTATTCAAGATACTCAGGAAATTTTGTCATAAATTTTTGCAACTTAGGAGCGATCACCACCTGGCAATACCCCTGCATCGGGTTAAGGTTGTAGTAGTTTTGATGATACGCTTCAGCTGGATACACCTCCCCTAGTGGGCTAACTTCCGTGACGATCTTGTCTGCAAAGTTTTGCTGATGTTTTGCCATCGAATTTTCAATGATCTTTTTCTCATCCTCATCGCCGTAGTAGATAACTGAGCGGTACTGCGTGCCTTTGTCTGCGCCTTGAGCATTGAGTGTTGTCGGATCGTGGATCGCAAAAAAGATATCTAAAATCTCCTCTAACGAGATCACCTCATCATTGTAAGTGATATCCACCACCTCAGCATGCCCCGTCGCACCACTACACACATTTTCATAAGCGGGATTGGCTCTTACACCTCCCGTGTAACCACTCACAGCCGAGATCACACCCTTTACATTGCGATACACCGCCTCAATACACCAAAAACATCCACCACCAAGTACTATCCTTTTTTCCATTTACGCTTCCTTTGTAAAAGAAAACTACTACTGAAACAAGAATTTTGATTTTACTCAATCGATCCGCGGGAAAAAATCAAACTCTTCTTGGTGAAGTAGTAATTTTCTGCCAATTTTTAGTTATTATTGCATATTAGAAGTTATTCACACGCAAATCTTTCAAATTAGATAGGGTTTTTAAGGAACTTTCATGTGCGCAATCTTTGGTATACTCGGCAACTACGAACCACAACAGGCAAGATACGCCCTTTCTTTGATGCAGCACCGCGGTCCCGATGCTTGTGGAATTATCGAAGAGTCAAACCTCTTTTTTGCCCATAGCCGCCTAAGCATCAACGACACCCACCACCGAAGCAACCAACCCTTGCGATATAGCAACATCCTACTCTCTTTTAACGGTGAGATCTACAACTACCAAGAGCTCAAAAATGAACTTGATTTTGATTTTCAAACTGAGGGGGACACAGAAGTTATCATCGCGGCGTATCTTCAGTGGGGGGTTGATTTTGTCAGTCACCTTCGAGGGATGTTTGCTATTGCCCTTAAAGATGGTGATACCCTCTATCTTTTTCGCGATCGCCTTGGAAAAAAACCACTCTTTTACATGCAACAAAACGCCACTTTTGCCTTTGCCTCTGAGCTTCGCGCCTTAAAACCACTACTAAACCACAAAGAGCTTAACACCGATGCGATGCTCAGTTATCTTAGCTACCTTGCTCCAACCTCCCCTCACACCTTTTTTGATGGTATGAAAAAACTCGCTCCTAGTGAGTACCTTATCTACAAAGATGGCAAGGTTACGGTGAGTCGCTACTTCGATCTGCTTGATACCACCCCAAACATCATCACCAGCGAATCCGAGGCACTTCAAGCGATTACACAGCATCTCCAAGAGGCGATCGAGTTGCGGCTCAACAACAGCAATGTGGCGATGGCAACCCTGCTTAGTGGCGGGATCGATAGTGCCACGATCAACTACTACGCCAAAAATGCGGGTCATGAGCTACTGAGCTACTCCCTTGGGTTTGAGGAGTACCGAAAATACGATGAGCTTGATGCAGCCAAAGAGAGTGCCAAACTTTTAGGAATTGCGAACAAACCCGTTATCGCCACCAAAGAAAAATTTATCGAGAGTTTTGATGCGGTTTTTGATGCTTTGGATGAACCGATCAACGATCCCGCTGCCATACCGCTGTATATCTTGCTTGCAGAGGTGAAAAAAGATGGGCACAAAGTAGTACTGAGCGGTGAGGGGAGCGATGAGCTGTTTTTGGGATACAGACAATATTTTGAGTATATTGAGCTAGAAAAAGCCAAAGAGCTCTACCATGCCAATTGGCTTAAAAAATATTTCCGATCCAACTTCTCAATGAACCGTGAGTGGGAGTGGTACAAACGCGCCTTTGAGCATGAGGTGATCTTTCGCTGCTCCAGTGAGAAATTTACCGATATGCAAAAAAACCAACTCCTGCGTCGCAATATCCGCGATGGGGAGAGTATGGGCTATATCCAAAGCTACCGCGATCGTTTTGAGGCTTCAAACCATACCGATGAATCGATCTGGTTTAGCTATATCGATCTTCACCATTTTCAAAGTGAGCATTTTTTGGCAAAGCTTGATCGCATCTCGATGCACCACTCAATCGAGTCACGCACTCCGTTTTTAGATCACAAATTTGTCTCACTCATCTTTAGCATCGCCCCAGAGCTTCGCTACCGCGACAAGGTGACAAAATCGTTGCTTAAAAAAGTGATGCACAACAAACTCCCCCCAACCATCATCAACCGCAAGAAAAAAGGGTTTTCCAACCCCTACATGGAGTATCTTATCGATAGTGGCAGACTGGGGCTCATTGAGGAGGTGAACGAACAAACCGGTATGTTTAAAAAAGAGGTACTTAAGCGCTACATCCAAACCGCCAAAAAAGGGACATTCAAACAACATATCTGGGGTCTGTATGTTTTGAGCTATTTTATCAAAAAGGAGCTGCTGTGATTAGATGGATGATTTTGGAGTGCATTATGGGCACTTCTAATGTTAGTTTTACATACCATCACCTATAATACCCGCAATATATAACGAGGTAAAAAAATGAAAAAAGTTTTGATTCTTGGTGGTGGATTTGCCGGTGTGGATGCTGCTACACACCTTAAAAAGATGGGGTATGATGTTACGCTTGTAAGCGATCGTGACTATTTCTACATCTACCCCACATCGATCTGGATCCCAACAGGGGAGAAAAAGTTTGAAGATATCTGTGTACCACTACAAGATCTTCAAAAAGCACACTGTTTTGAAGTGCTTGTTGATAGTGTCTCTACAATAGAGTATAAAAAAAACAGCGTCACCCTCACAAGTGGTAAGATAATCGATGATTACGATTATCTCATTGTAGCGATGGGAGCAGGCAAGATGCAACCAAAAGGGGTGGAGCATACCCTCTCGATCTGTGGTGCGCCCGAGCAGTCTGTGCTTATCAAAGAAAAACTCGATGCACTCATCGCCAAAGGAAGTGGAAAAATCACCTTTGGTTTTGGCGGCAATCCAAAAGACACCTCAGCAGTTCGCGGCGGTCCCGGATTTGAACTGCTGTTTAATGTTCACAATGCACTCAAGAAAAAAGGGATTCGAGATAATTTTGAGCTTACTTTCTTTGCACCGATGCAGCAACCTGGTAAACGGATGGGTCCACAGGCACTCAAGATGATGGACACCTTCTTTGCACGCCTTCACATCAACAAACATTTTGGTAAAAAGATCAAACTCTTTGAGCAAGATGGGGTCGTATTTGAAGATGATTCTAAACTTGAGTCCGATTTTATCATGTTTATCCCGGCTGGGGATGGGCACCCTGTTATTAAAAACTCTGACCTGCCGCAAAATGAGGCGGGGTTTGTCAAAACCGATGATTTCTCCTGCGTACTTGATGGGTATGGCAATATGACAAATGTTTACGCCATCGGTGACTCCGCGGCACTCGAGGGGTATGAGTGGCGAGCCAAACAAGGACACATTGCTGAAGTGATGGCAAGAAATGTCGCACACAACATTGAGCAGCGAGACAACGGCGGCTTTGATTTTAAAGGGTACAAAGAGCATCTCAACATCTTGTGTGTGATGGACAGCGGCGATGGAGCTGCGTTTGTTTACAGGGATGCAAAACGCGCTTTTATGTTGCCTATGCCTTTTGTTGGTCATTGGCTTAAAAAAGGGTGGGGATTTTATTGCCGCAACTCCAAGCTGGGCAAGATTCCAAGAATTCCTGGGATATGAAAATACTTAGGGATTATATTGAGAATTTGAAAGAGCTGGAGCAAAACCCCAGCTGAGTAGCTACTTGTGAGTTTTTATATATCTCTCACCTGTAATCATAAGCCACATAAGTGCTATCGACTGACTTTCATCGACAGGTTTACCATGTTCGGTGCAGGGATTTATTAGCATTTAGCTACTCATCGTACTTCCACATTCTATAAATTTTGATTAATTTCATTACTTTTAGTTTTAAACCATTCCATCAATACTTCTTAAGTATTCATCATCACCTCAACTTTCGCACATAAAACCCAACTCTTTTTTAGTTTTTAGTGCAAACTTTTGGACTTCGTTTGACACACATCTTTCCAATGACAAATATTTTAGTGAAATAAACCAGCATATCATATCTCATCCTACTTAAAAGATTGAAGCTGGCAACTCATTACACGCTCTACTAGCACCCTTGCTACTTCAACCTTACCATCAATAACAATTGGTGCTTGCAAATTTTTAAGTCGCTCTTTTTCCTCTTTTGAAACCGCTTTGACGATCAGGTTGGCATCTTTGGTTTGTTTTAAAACCGCTTCACAGATAAGTTGTTTTTTATCGGGGTTATCGAGTGTGACTATCACCGCAGCGGAGTCTTTAACATGTAATGCTTCAACAATGGAGCGTTTGGACATATCGCCAAGATACACTTCGAGATTTTGCTCTAACGCTTCACGAACATGCTTTGGAGAGTTGTCGATGATGATATACTCAACGCCGTACTCATCGAGATATTGCGTTACAAACTTCCCTACAACGCCGTATCCACAGACGATCACATGATCTTTTCTGTGCACCATATCGATAACTTCGGGTATGGAGGATTTGGCATGGAGAATAAATTCAGCTATTTTTTTGACATGGGGGATAAAAAACGGTGTAAGGATCATCGAAAAGATAACAACTAACACTAACAAAGAGGCTAGTTGCTCCTCTAAAAGATTTCCGGCACTTGCGACGGCAAATATCACAAACGAGAACTCTCCAACCTGTGCTATGGCAAGACCTGTTTTAAGTCCTGTTAGTGGTTTGTAAGTGATTGCCACTACACCAAAAGTGATGATCGTTTTTAAAATAAACACCATCAAAAAAACACTCATAATAGTGCCAAAATTCTCAACAAACATTAACGCATCGATCTTCATCCCCACAACAACAAAGAATGTTCCAAGCAAAATATCTTTAAACGGAGCGATATCCGCTTCAACTTTATGAAAGTACTTTGTCTCTGCAATGATCATCCCTGCAACAAATGCACCAAGGGAGTAGGTAAAACCCATAAAATCAGCCATCAATGATGCAGCCGTCACAATAAAAAGCACCGAAGCCATAAAAAGCTCATCAAGCTCACTATTGGCAGAGAAATGTAAAAGCCACTCGATAAGCTTACGCCCAATAGTAAACATCACTAACAAAATAACAAAGGCACTCATAAAAGTATGCAAAAGGATTGTCGTAATATCTTCCTGCCCTTCATTTGATAAAAAACCGATAAGGATCAAAATGGGGATCACTGCAATATCTTGAAAGATCAGTATCCCTGTTGCTCTTTGCCCGTAAGAGGCGTAAATCTCTTTGGACTGCTTAAGATGAGTCAGTACTACTGCCGTAGAAGACAAAGCAAACGCAAGAGAGATCATCAAAGCTGCAAGCGATGCAACATCAAAGATATAATGAGCCATAGCATAAACCGCTAGTGCCGTTAAACTCACCTGAGCTATTCCGTTGCCAAAGATCAGCATCTTCATTGTTCGCATCTTGCTCAGTGATATCTCAAGCCCAATCGTAAACATCAAAAATACAATTCCAAATTCGCCGATATACTCAAGCTCATGTGAATGAGCCACATCGGAAAGATCAAAAATATAGGTGAGTAATACCCCCGTAAATATGTAGCCGATAATGGGTGAGATCTTCGCACGCTTGAGTGCTATGTTTAAAACAGTTGATACCCCAAGGGCGGCTACAACATACAAAAGAATATTTTCCATAGCACCTCTTTCATAATTGAATAAGTGATTATATACTATAATCGCGCAATTAATTATAACTTAGTGGAGATTTTTGATGACGAAATATATCTTTGTTACCGGTGGTGTTTTAAGCTCTCTTGGAAAAGGGATTACAGCAGCGAGTATTGGTACGCTTTTAAAACATTCCGGTAAGAAAGTGGGTATGCTCAAGATCGATCCATACATCAATGTCGATCCCGGTACCATGTCTCCACTTGAACACGGAGAGGTTTTTGTCACCAAAGATGGAGCTGAAACCGATCTTGATATCGGAAACTATGAGCGATTTTTAGACACTTCGTTTTTAAAAACTGCCAACTTCACAACGGGACAGGTTTACTCAAGTGTCATTGAGCGGGAGCGTGCCGGTGGATACCTTGGGCAAACAATCCAGGTTATTCCACACATTGTCGGTGAGATTGTCAGCCGCATCAAAGCTGCTGGAGAGGGGCATGATATCTTGGTGGTTGAGCTAGGTGGTACTGTTGGAGATATCGAAGGGTTGCCGTTTATGGAAGCGATCCGTCAGATGAAACATGATGATGAAGTCGCAGGTACATTTTTTGTCCATGTAACACTGATCCCTTACATCAAAGCTGCTGGTGAGCTCAAGTCTAAACCGACACAACACTCCGTCCAAGAGCTTCGTCGCATCGGTATCACACCGCAGATGATTATTGCCAGAAGTGAAAACGCTTTGCCAAAAACATTCAAGAAAAAACTTGCGATGAGTTGTGATGTCAGCAGCGACAGCGTAATCGAAGCGCTCGATGCAGCAAGCATCTACGATGTACCGATGAGCTTTTTACGTCAAAATATCCTCAAACCAATCGCCAAAGAGCTTGAACTCGGTGAGCTTGAGCCTGATATGCAAGAGTGGGACAGCCTTGTGAAAAAGATTGTCCAGCCAAAAGGGAAAGTGGTGATCGGCTTTGTGGGCAAATACCTCGCCCTTAAAGAGTCATACAAATCTCTCATCGAAGCACTCATCCATGCTGGAGCGCATCTTGACAGCCGCGTAGAGATCTGTTGGGTTAATTCTGAAGAGATCGAAGAGCAAGGGGCTAAAGCACTCTTGGCTGATTGTGACGGCGTGCTTGTTGCCGGTGGATTTGGTAGCCGTGGCGTGGAAGGAAAAATTCAGGCCATTGAGTATGCACGTGTCAATAAGGTGCCGTATCTTGGTATCTGCCTTGGTATGCAGCTTACCCTTGTGGAGTATGCGCGCAATGTGCTTGGGTATGAAGATGCCAACTCGGTGGAGTTTGAAGAAAACACCACACATCCGATGATCTACCTCATCGATAATTTCCTCGATCAAAGCGGCGGGATGCAGCTTCGCACCCACGAATCCCCAATGGGTGGAACACTACGCCTTGGTGAATACCCGTGCGACACTAAAGATGGCTCACTGATCCAAAAAGCGTACGGTGGAGCTAAAACGATTTATGAGCGACACCGCCACCGATATGAAGCGAATCCAGCCCATAGAGAAGCACTGGAAAAAGCGGGGATGATTGTTACAGGTGAATCCAACGGGCTTATCGAAGCAGTGGAGGTCAAAGATCACCCATGGTTTTTAGGGGTGCAATTCCATCCTGAATTTACATCAAGACTCCAAACTCCAAACCCTTCCATCTTGGCGTTTGTCGATGCAGCACTCAGTGCCGAATAACAAACTGCTGACCAAACAAGATCTCATCGATCTGCTCTCATGCAGATTTGATGGGGAGAAAAAACTCTCACAAATCCCAAACCCCGAACTTTTACTTGGTGGCACCAAAGCTGCCAAGCGTATAGCCGAAGCGATCCAACAAAACCAGCGCATCACCCTTGTGGGGGATTATGATGTTGATGGTGTCAGCTCCACTGCAATCATGGTTGATTTTTTTCGCCAGATCCCCTACCCCCTTGAGGTGATCATCCCAAACAGATTTAACGACGGGTATGGGGTAAGTCCAAAGATACTAGAGCGAGTCGATGCTGATCTTATCATCACTGTTGATAACGGCATCACTGCCATAGAAGCGGCACAAATCTGTAAAGATCGCGAGATCGATCTTATCATCACCGATCACCACACACCAAGCGAGAATCTTCCCGATGCTTATGCGATCGTTGATCCAAAACTGCCAGATTGCACCTACCCTTTTAAAGAGATCTGTGGTGCACAGGTGGCTTGGTTAGTGTTAGCGTTAGTAAAAAAGGAGCTAAAACTTAACATAGATATGGGTCAGTTTTTGGATATTTTAGCCATTGCGATTATCGCCGATGTGATGCCCCTTGTTGACATCAACAGAACCCTTGTTAAAGAGGGGCTAGCTTATCTGATGCGATCCCCTCGCCCCGCTTCAATCATCATCCGAGACTTTTTAAACAAATCGAGCATCAATGCCGAAGATATCGGTTTTATGATCGCACCGCGTCTAAACTCTGCAGGTCGGCTTGAAGATGCTAAGATCGCACTAGAGTTTTACACAGCACCAACAACACACAAAGCATACAAGCAGTTTGAACTCCTTGGCAAACTCAATGATCTTCGCAAAGAGACAGAAGCACAAACCACCAAAGAGGCTTTGTTACATGTAACGTCTGAAGATAATGTGATCGTAGTAGCAGGTGAAGGTTGGCATGAGGGTGTTGTGGGGATTGTTGCATCGCGTTTAGTAGATAAATTTGGCAAGCCATCAATCGTTTTAAGCATCAACGGTGATGATGCCAAAGGAAGTGCCAGAAGTATCGGAAACATCGATATTTACGAGCTTATCAAGGAAGATGAACAGTTGTTAACTAAGTTTGGCGGGCATAAAATGGCAGCGGGTCTTGCACTTAAGCGTGCCAATATCGATGCTTTTAGAGATGCTATCAACCAAAGTGCCAAAAAGATCCCAAAAGAGGATTACACCCCCAAAGAGAAGCTCACCGGTGTTTTAGCTGTTGATGCAATCGATATGGAGCTACTTGATATTTTAGAGAGTTTTGAGCCTTTTGGTGAGGCAAATCAGCGCCCCTCTTTTTTACTTGAGGATGCGGAGGTGGTAAGCATCAAGCTCCTTGGTGCAGACAAAGCACACTCCAAAATCGAAGTCAGACAGTTTGCCCATCAGCGACAAACGGTTGAGCTTATCGCTTTTCGTACCGTTTTTGAGATGCCGCCAAACAGACGCATTACATGTAGCTACTCAATAAGTAAAAATGAGTTTAACAACAAAATTACACCTCAACTATTACTTAAAAAGATCTACTGAGGTGTAGGTTTTGCAGGTGGAAGAGTATTTTCGCATTAAGAATGATCTAGGGATAATCTCTTGTAAAACTACACCAATCGACTTTCATAAAGCGCTACAGATTGTTGCTATAGCCAATGATAAAACAATCTATATTATTGATTTACGAACAAAGATGACGCTACAACGCATCATCAGTCATGATGGCAGTATCACCCTGCTTCATTTTGTGCAAAATTCTCCCTACCTTATAGCAGGAACACAGCAAGGCAGAGTGATGCAATATAGATACGACAGCAGATCAACCCTCTCGCGACTTTGCTCTTTTACCGCTAACAAGCCTGTAAGTGCCATCGATTCCTATGAAGAGATCATCGCTTCAAGTGGTTATGGTGGGGAGATAACTATCATTAAACTTTATGCACAAAGAGAAAACAAAAGACTCCAAAAAACAAGGGTTCGCATCAATGCAATGCGGTTTATTTCCAAGCATCTGCTCATTGTCGCCAGTGCAGACAACAACGTACACTTTTACAACCTCAAAAACAACCACACTACAAAAACGCTCAGTAGCCCTATCGATCAAATATCGCAGATTCTTCCCATTGAGCATACCCACTTTGCTTTAGTAGCTGGCAGATCCAATAAACTTGCACTTCTTGATCTGCATGAACAAAAATTTATAGCAACCAATTTTATCTGTTTTGATGCCCCTGCCAACTTTGTAGAGATTGTTGGTGGAAAAACTGTTGTTGCTGCACTACAAGACAACTCCATTGCCAAAGTTGAACTCTCTACTCCAAAGCAATTACAAGAGCTCATCGATGCCGGCAAACTTGCTGATGGCTATAACCTTATAGAGAAAAACCCCATTTTACGCAATACACAAGAGCATCAACGTTTAGAGGAGTTATATAATATTTTATATAATAAAACTATCGCTGCCTTTAAAACATCTAACAACAAAGAGGTATTGTCATTCATTCAATCGCTTGGTGAAATACCAACCAAACAGGATGATGCACAAAAACTGCTCAAAGCTTTTGAGTTCTTTCATAAATTCAATACCGCATTTATCGAACAAAAATACACCCTTGCCTACTCACTTTGTGAGAAATACCCTGCACTTAAACACACCTTTGAGTATAAACAGATGGAGAAGAGATTTAAAAAAAACTTTTCACTTGCACGCAAACATATACAACGTGGCAAAAGAGATGTCGCGCGTGATATTTTGCACCCTTACATCACGATTAGCTCAAAACGCGCGCTCATTAAACTTCTTTTACACCAAAACGATCCTTTTTTACAATTTTTAAGAGCATTGCAGGAGAAAGATTATAAAACGATTGCATCTCTTACAAAAGAGTATCCTGTTTTGCAAGAGATGCAAAACTACCAAGAGATGATGCAAAAGATAGAGACAAAACTTATCACAATCCAAGAAAGTATCTATGATGCAAAGATTGAAACAGCCATAGATATGATCAAGAAGCTGCAGCATGCAACAATCATCAAAGAGCAACTTCAAGAGCTTTACTCTTTGGCGCTACACGCACAGGAGCTTACAATCCTCTATGAGCAAGAGAAATTTGCCGCATGTTACACCCTTTTGGATCGTTATGGTGATGAACTTGAGAGGCTGAATCTTGCCATACTCTTGGAACAACATTGGTCTAAATTGATGCAGCGGTGTGAACACATGGCACTACAAGGAGACCTCAAAGGTATCAAAGAGGTACTCGGAGAGCTGATAGGGATCAAAAGCAGAAGCTCCAAAATAGGTGATATATTACGCCTGAGCTTTCGTACAAAAATCGAGCAACTTTTGGCAAAAAAAAGTCTCAAACAGTGTGAACAGATCATCTACTCTTACATTGATATCTTTGGAGCAGATACAGAACTAAAGACACTGATGGATACTTATGAAAAACTTACCGATAAAAAGCTCGCCATCACACACAACCAAAAACTTTTCAGTCCAAGAGATGCGTGGCTTGACTCAGAGTTTATTATGGGAGAGTATCAGGTTATTGCATAATCTCCAACAGCTCACTGAACGCTTCATCAAAACTCACCTTGAACATCGCACCCTGAGAGATAAAACGCTGCATCGCATCCTTTTTCTCGATCGCCTCATCAAGTTCGGGATCGGTTCCTTTGGTGTAGGCTCCAATACGAATAAGTGTTTCATTCTCTTTTAGCAGTGTGTAGAGGCGGCGAAACTTCATAACTGCCTTGAGATGCTCTTGTGAGATGATATCATGCATCACCCGTGAAGCGGAGTTGAGAATATGCACTGGCGGATAGATACCAAAGTCGGTCATCTCACGGGAAAGTACAATGTGTCCATCAAGGATCGAGCGAGATTGATCGGCGATGGGATCGCTCATATCATCCCCCTCGTTCAGCACTGTAAAAAAGGCGGTAATACTCCCTTTGCCCTCCTCTTTTCCTGCACGCTCCATCAGTTGCGGCAAAAGCGTGAGTGAGCTTGGCGGGTACCCTTTGGAGGTGGGCGGCTCACCGAGTGCTAGTCCAATTTCACGCTGCGCCATTGCAAAACGGGTAACGGAGTCCATGATAAAAAGCACATCCCTGCCCTGATCTTTAAAATACTCCGCCACACTCATCGCTGCAAAAGCACCATACTTTCGCATGAGTGGACTGTCATCACTTGTAGCAACTACAATGACGGTGTTAGGAAGGTCACCACCGAGATTTTTTTCGATAAACTCCGGCACCTCACGACCACGCTCTCCAATGAGTGCCACCACTTTAATGGGAGCATCACACCCCCGCACGATCATCCCCATTAACGTCGACTTACCAACACCACTCCCTGCAAAGATCCCTAGTTTTTGCCCTTTGCCACAGGTTAAAAGCCCATCGATACTCTTAACTCCAACACCAAAAACCTCATCGATCATTCCCCGTTTCATCGCTGCAATCGGTGGCTTGATAATGGGGGTCATTCTACCATTTATCGCCCCTTTGCCATCGATTGGTTGCATAAACGGATCGACCACTCTGCCAAGGAGTGCATCACTTACCGGGATATTTAGCCCTGTAGAGTCCAAAAATACCTTATCACCCGCTCGAAACCCTTCAACAAAACTAAAAGGGGTGATGTAAAACTCACTCCCATCGATCTCTGTAACCATCCCGATCGTCTCTTGCGCTGTTTCATTAGAGATGATCTTGACCATATCACTGATACTTACGTTTAAGCCTTTTGCAATAATTACAGTGGCATTGATCTTGACAACCTCTCCAAAACGAACCGAATAGTTTTTTGAAGCAAGTTTATCTTTCAGCGAATTTAGGGGCATCTTTAATATCTGCTACCTACTGGTGAATTGATCAAAGAGAAAAACTCTGCTCTTGTTTTATCATCTCTTTTAAACAACCCCCGAAGTGCTGAGGATGTTGTTGTGGAGTTGATCTTCTCAACCCCGCGCATCTCCATACACATGTGTCGCGCCTGCACAACAACGGCAACGCCCTTTGGTTTGATTGTGTCCATGATCGCATCAGCAATCTGCTCTGTGAGCTGCTCTTGGATCTGCATACGGCGTGCAAAAACATTAACAACGTGAGGGATCTTGGATAGCCCTACCACTTTGCCATCAGGGATATACGCTACATGCACTTTACCAATGATCGGCAAAAGATGATGCTCACAAGTTGAGTAAAACTCAATATCTTTCACAAGCACCATCTCATCGTTAGTTGTGCTAAAAAGGGCTGAGGAGAGTATCTCTTTTGGATCCTCTTTATACCCTCCATAAATAAACTCATACGCTTTTCGCACCCTTTTTGGAGTATCTAAAAGCCCTTCACGCGATGGGTCTTCACCGACATGTTGCATCATCATCTTTACGGCATCTTCAAATTGTTTGTTTTTCTCGGACAAGATTATCCCTTTAAAAGTTTTTAATTATAGTAGAGTAGCAATAAGTGCATAAAAATGCACTTATAAAATTAGTGGATAAAGATATATGGAACGATAAGCGGGTATTTTTTCATTCTGCGATAGATATGTTTGCGTACTGTTTGTCTAAGATCGGCTTCAAAAGCTTTGTGATTATTTACAAGACCCGGTTTCATGTTGATCATAAACTGCTCAAGCACCTCATCGATCTCTTTGGCAAAGGCTCTGTCTTTTTTATCAGCAATAAGTCCAAACGATGTTACTTTTGGCTTATCAAGCATCTTACCTGTTTGCTCACTCACCTCAACAACAATCATCACAATACCTTCGTTGGCAAGTTTTTGACGATCAAGCACAATATCGTCTTCGATCTGGTGGTTGTTTTGGTTGTCGATATATGTTTTACCGGTTTTGACCGTTTTAACTTTTCTCATATATTTTGGTGCCACTTCGATCTGTTCACCATCTGTCATCAGTAAAATATTTCTCTCAGGGATCCCACACATCATCGCCGTTTCTTTATGCTTCATAACATGGTTGTACTCACCATGCACCGGCAAGAAGAATTTAGGGTTGACCAGCCTTAACATCAATTTTTGCTCTTCGATCGATGCGTGACCCGATACATGTAAGTCTCTGTCTGTTGCTACTTTTGCACCACATCTTTGGATATAGTTGAGCATATTTGAGATACTTCCCTCATTCCCTGGAATTGCACGGGATGAAAGCACGATTGTGTCGGTTGGCTTGATCTTTATGTGTCTATGCTCACCGATACTCATACGAAAGAGTGCTGAATTAGCCTCCCCTTGTGAGCCTGTTGTTATGATCAACACATCTTTGTCGTTCATGCGAGAAACCTCTTCAGCATCGACAAAGATCCCTTTTGGAAACTTAATATAGTCATACGCCATCGCTGTCTCTAGGTTGCGCTCCATACTTCTACCGATCACACACACTTTACGGTTATACTTGATACCGTACTGAATAGCCTGATAAACACGGTGAATATTTGAGCTAAATGTTGAGAGGATTACCCTACCCTCAGCTTTGTAAAACATTCTATCAAGTGCCGGTGCAACGGTAAGCTCTGATGGTGTCGGAGTTGGGTTGTGTGAGTTTGTCGAATCACTCAGCAAACATAAGACACCCTTCTCGCCATAGTACGCCAAACGGTGCAAATCTGTCGGATAACCATCAACCGGAGTGTGGTCAATCTTAAAGTCACCTGTGTGGATAACCGTTCCCGCTTCTGTTGTGATCGCCAATAAAGAGGAGTCTATGATAGAGTGTGTGATATGCATCCACTCGATCTCAAAGTCGTTGCCGATTTTATACGGCTTACGTTTTTCGATCGGGTTAAAATATTTTTTACAATCTTTAAGATGGTGCTCATCAAACTTGTTGGCAATCATCGCAAGTGGCAATGAAGTACCGTAGATAGGGAACTGCATCTCTTTGTAAAGATACGGCATCGCCCCGATGTGGTCTTCGTGTGCATGGGTAATGATAACCGCTACAATTTTATGCTTGATCTCACGAAGGTAAGAAAAATCCGGGATTAAAATATCAACGCCGTGCATCTCTTCATCTGGAAAACTCATCCCAACATCGATCAAAATTGCCTCGTTTTCAGTCTCAAAAACTGCAATATTTCCACCAATCTCACCAAGTCCACCTAGTGGCGTGATGCGCACTTTTGCTTTTGAGTTAAGATCGAGCTTATAATGTGGGTTAAGTCTTTGTTTATGGATCTCTTGGTTTTTTACAACGAAAGATTTGAGATTTTCATCTGGTGCTAGGGACTGCTTACGCCCTTTATATCTTGAGTTTTTGGATTTGTTGTTTGAACCACCGTTTTTTCTGTTGTGATCTGTGTTAGAACCTCTGTTGTTGCGGTTATTTGCTCTTCTGTTTTGTCTTTTTTCCTGTTTAGGCTGCTGTTGAAGCTCTTGAGTTTCCTCTGCCATCCAAACTCCTTATATATTATCTTATTTTTGTATAGAGTTGGTGATAGTCCTGTGTAGCAACTTGATGAGGTCGAATTGTGTTTGATAACTCTAGTGTTTCAAAAATTTCTTGAAGCATCTTTTTATCATACTTGGCGGAGAGATTTTTCATAAGAGTCTTACGCGGCTGACTAAATGCAACTCGCAGCATCGTTTCAAACTCTTTATCTGCTCTATCTCTTTGCTTTTCGATCAAAAAAACAGCAGAGTCAACTTTTGGCTGAGGATCAAAAGCAGTTGGTGGTACCTTGACGATAATTCGCGCCGATCCCACACTTTGGGTAATCACACCCAAAGAGTTAAAAACTTTCTCACCCTCTTTTGCACAAAACTTCTCTGCAACTTCGAGCTGCACCATCACGAGTATGTTCTTACACATTGGATCTTCGAGTGCTTTGAGTATGATGTTTGTCGCTATATAATAGGGCAAGTTTGCCACTAGATCGTACGGCTCATCCATAAGACTACTCTTCCATACCTCTAAAACATCTCCACAATGAAGATGCAACAGGTCGGTAGCGATCTCCTCTTTGAATCTACTTCGTAACAGTTCACATAATTCGGTATCTACCTCAAAAGCTTCTACACTTTTGACATTAACTAAAAATTTAGTTAAATCACCTAACCCAGGCCCAATCTCAACAACTTTATGGTTATTTTTGGGCATCGATTCGATGATCTTGCGTAAAACTGCCTGGTCTTGAAGAAAATTTTGTCCATATCTCTTCTTTGCCACTACTTTTGGCTTATTCATAGCGAGAGTTTATAATAATTTAGCTTACAAGAAGGTAAGAAAATCTTTTATTGTTTCATGTGAAACATAAACATCTTTACAGCTAAAAAAGATATAATTTCTTTATGAATTACTTTGCAAAAAGAATCATCCCTTGTTTGGATGTAAAAGACGGTCGTGTTGTTAAGGGTGTAAACTTTGTAGGGCTAAAAGATGCAGGTGATCCTGTAGAAGTGGCAAAAAGATACAACGAAGAGGGTGCTGATGAGATCACTTTCTTGGATATCACCGCCTCATCTGACAACCGTGACACTATTGTGGATATTGTTGCCGAAGTTGCTCGTGAGATATTTATCCCCCTTACAGTAGGTGGTGGGATTAGAAAGCTTGATGACATTTATAAACTCTTAAATGTTGGATGTGATAAAGTGAGTGTCAATTCTGCCGCCATTAAACGCCCTGAGCTTATCGACGAGGGTGCTAAAAGATTTGGCAGTCAATGTATCGTTACTGCGATCGATGTGAAAAAAACAGGCGATCGTTATAATGTTTACCTTAACGGTGGTCGTGTCGATACTGGGATCGATGCAATCGAGTGGGCCAAAGAGGCAGTTGATCGAGGAAGTGGGGAGATACTGCTCACCTCGATGGATGCCGATGGCACTAAAGCGGGTTTTGAGCTTAACATTACCCGCCAAATTTCTGAAGCTGTCAATGTACCGGTGATCGCAAGTGGAGGAGCTGGAACGATGGGGCATATCAAAGAGGCGTTTGATGTAGGGGCTGACGCAGCACTCGCTGCTTCGATCTTTCACTACAAAGAGATCGACATTATGGAGCTAAAACATTACCTTCATAACAATAACATACCTGTGAGACTCTAAAATGCAAAACAAACAAACCCTTTTAAAAGCCTACAATTTTCGCCATGCGTGTAAAATTTTTGACACAAGCAAAACCATAAACGATGATGATTTTGAGTTCATTCTAGAGACTGCAAGACTCTCTCCTACATCGTTTGGCATGGAGGGTGTGCGCTTAACAGTCATTACAAACAAAGAGTTACAAAAGCAGATCAAACCACTTTGTTGGAACCAAAATCAGATCGATACCTGCTCACACCTTGTGATCTTTAAAACCAAAACAAAAGATCTCAAGCCCCATTCACCTTGGGTAGAGCAACAGTTTGCCAAAAGGGGTCTGCCAAAAGAAGCCCAAGAGCAATATATGCAGGTGTATGCCAATTTTCATCAAACACTAAAATCTCAAGATATCTATGAGTGGGGAGCAAGACAGACTTACATTATGCTAAGTTCCATGATCACTTCCGCTGCCGTGATAGGAATAGACTCCTGCCCAATAGAGGGTTTTGAAAAAGAGAAACTTGAAAGTTTTTTCAATATAGATACAACTCAAGAGGAGATTGCGTTGGTATGCGCGTTTGGCTACAGAGTCAACCCGCAACCAAAAAAACAGAGAATGGCACTCAGTGAGATGTGTGAGTTTATCCGATGATCATCTGTGCGGGCAATAACGAAACTTTTGATTTTGCAACCCCCATGGGAGTAGGGTTGATTGAGTCTGCTATGAACATAACACGCCTTTGTTTGTTTGACAAGCCGGAATTTTTACTCTTTGTGGGGACTGCCGGAAGTTACGGCGATGCAAAAATATTTGACATTATTGAGAGTAAAACCGCTGCTAACATCGAGCTTGGATTTTTGGATAACTGTGCGTACACTCCGCTAGACAATGTAGTTTCAACTAACGCACAAAACATTAAAGATGTTATTGTAAACAGCTCCAACTACATCACTACATGCGGTGACAAAGCAAAGAAGTTTTTAAAGTATGGCATTGGGATAGAGAATATGGAGTTTTTCTCTGTACTACAAGTTGCCAAAGAGTTTGAAATACCTGCCGGCGGTGTTTTTTGCGTGACAAACTACACTAACACTAACGCACATCAAGATTTTTTGAAAAACCATGAGAAGGCAAAAGCGTTGTTAGCACTCCATGTAAAAAAAAGGATCAAGGAGCTAACACAAAGATGACTAACACCAAACCCTCACTTTATGACTATACACTTCAAGAACTAAGCCGGATCGTTACTCCATCTTTTCGTACTAAACAGATCTATGGATGGTTGTATCACCAATATGCGCAAGATTTTAATGCGATGAAAAATATCCCAAAAACCCTTAAAGAACAGCTCATACAAACATATATTATCAATCCACTTAAAATTGTACGCAAAGAGGAGTCCTCTGATGGCACCATAAAATACCTTTTTGAGCTGCAAGATGGTAAAACTGTTGAAGCTGTCTGGCTAAAGATGAAAGAGGATAAGTACACCATCTGTGTCTCTACACAAGTTGGATGCAAAGTAGGGTGCGCATTTTGTCTAACGGCAAAGGGTGGTTTTACAAGAGATTTAACAGCTGGAGAGATCGTTGCACAAGTAGTTAGCCTCAAACACGACAACAACCATCCACACAACAAAAAGATCAATATTGTCTATATGGGGATGGGTGAACCGCTTGATAACTTAGATAACCTCACTAAAGCGATAGAGATATTTCAAGAAAAAGATGGATTGGCGATCGGTGGTAAACGCCAAACAGTGAGCACAAGCGGTCTTAGCAATAAGATAGACGCTTTAGGGAAGATGGATCTAGGTGTGCATATCGCTATATCGCTTCATGCTGTGGATGATGAACTACGAACAGAACTGATCCCCATGAACAAAGCGCATAATATCCACTCAATCATCGAAGCGGTCAAACGCTTTCCCATAGATACAAGAAAACGGGTGATGTTTGAGTACCTTGTGATCAAAAACAAAAACGATGATCTGGGCAGTGCAAAAAAACTTATCAAGCTTCTCTCAGGTATCAAAGCAAAGGTCAACCTCATATATTTTAACCCTTATCCAGGAACTGCATATCAGCGTCCAAGCTATGAAGATATGCGCAATTTTCAGGAGTATCTTATTCAGCACGGTTTACTTGCCACCATAAGGGACTCTAAAGGGATTGACATTAGCGCTGCGTGTGGCCAGCTCAAAGAAAAAACAAAAAACAAATTAAAGGATTAGATATGGGTGATTTTTCAGGTGTTGATATAGCGGAAGTTATTTTACTCGTTATAGTATTTGCTGTGGGTGCCGGCGGGTTTATCTACGCTGCTACAAAAGAGGATTAAAAAAGCAGATGACCAACACACCAGGGAGGTCATCTGTGAATGTAATCATACCTTACTTTTCTTAATTCTAGTTTTTTAGTAAACCTCTGCTTTATCCCTTAAATCAATTTTATATACTCAAAAAAACTCATCATTTTTTATTGTGTGTGTATTATTCACACGTTGTTCTAAAGTGTGAATAAAAATAAAAGAGATTCAGAAAAACTTTTCAAATTTCTTCAAAATTTAAGAATTTATTTATATAAATATTGACTTAATCAAAATAAATAAAATAAAGCTTAAGTTCCTAAAAATAGGGCTTCTTTAGAAATTTGATAATCATTATAAATATATTCTATAGATATAGATTCTATAACATAAAAGTTATTCACATTGCAACAAAATTTCGTACCGTATTTTCAAAATCTTCTTTACTTTTGATGTGATACTCTCTATTATAAAGCGTGAAGCACAATTCAGAAGCATGCAATAATAATCTTGATGCTCCACTTAATACCTCCCTTTCCTTAGGTGTTATCTTTTTATCTAAAAACTTTATAATATCTTCAGCTTTTTGACCATAGATTGGATCACCAACGATTGGATGTTTCACGTGAAACAAATGCACACGTATCTGATGCTGTCTGCCTGTGTATGGCTTACACTCTACTAAAGTCATATTGAGATCGTCAAAATATTTTAACGGTTTGAAATGTGTCTTAGAGGGTTTACCTTGAGGATCAACTTTTATCACCATCCTTACAATAGCAGAGTTATCCTCCCTGCGGAGTAGAGGCGCTTCAACAGTGAGCTCTTTTTCAAACTTTCCATGCACCATAGCCAAATAGGTTTTTTGCATATCTCGCTCTTGAAACATCATCTTGATATCTCGCTCACTTTTTTTATTTCTCGCACACAAAACGAGCCCGCTTGTCTCTTGATCGATACGGTGGGTAATGTTAGCATCCATACCAAACTGCGCTTTAAGCTCATCAACTAAAGAGTAGGGGGTATTTCTGTTTTGAGGATGGATAAGCACACCACTTGGTTTGTCAAACACGACAAACTGCTCCTCTACACATAGCGGCTTAAGTCCTCGTGAAATCGGTTTAAAATAGATAAACTCAATCTCACCCTCAACCTCTTGCGAAGCTTTAATGATTGGTATGCCATTTTGTAAAACTCGTCCTTTGGCAATGATCCTTTGCGCCTCTTTTTGTGGACAGCCTAGCTCTTTGATTAAAAAGAGAAATAATCGTTGCTTTGGTATTATATGTAACGTTTCTTTTACAAATGGCACTTAATCCCTTTTTCATCAACTATAGAGTAAAATTCTACATTGAAATTATACTGATAAATAGATTAAAGGTTATAGATGGTAGAAAGATACGCTCGCAAAGAGATGGCAAAACATTGGACACAACATGCACGCTACGCAGCATGGCTAGAGGTTGAAAAGGCAGCTGTAAAAGCATGGAACAAACTTGGACTTATCCCTGATGAGGATTGTAAGAAGATTGTAGAGAATGCAACTTTTTCGGTTGAGAGGATTGAAAAGATCGAAGCAGTAACCAAACATGACCTTATCGCTTTTAACACAAGTGTCGCTGAATCACTCGGAGAAGAGTCACGATGGTTCCACTACGGTATGACCTCTTCAGATGCTGTTGATACCGGTGTGGCACTACAGATGAGAGACTCACTTAAAATCATTATCGATGATGTGAAGATGTTGATGGAGTCGATCAAAAAAAGAGCCCAAGAGCATAAATATACTCTTATGGTTGGAAGAAGTCACGGTATCCACGGTGAGCCGATCACTTTTGGTTTGACCCTTGCAGTTTGGTACGATGAGATGGCAAGACACCTTAAAAACCTTGAAGAGACGATGGAAGTGATCGCTGTTGGACAGATCAGTGGTGCGATGGGTAACTTCGCTCACGCTCCGCTAGAGCTTGAAGAGTATGCTATGGCAGAGCTTGGTCTAAAACCTGAACCGTGTTCCAACCAAGTGGTACACCGTGACAGATACGCAAGACTCGCTTCAGCACTCGCACTCATGGCATCATCGATCGAAAAATTTGCCGTGCAGATAAGACACCTACAAAGAACAGAGGTGTATGAAGCAGAGGAGTATTTTGCAAAAGGGCAAAAAGGCTCATCAGCTATGCCACACAAAAGAAACCCAATCTTGACTGAGAACATCACAGGGCTTTGTCGAATGATCCGTGCGTATGTGATCCCTGCTATGGAAAATGTCGCCCTTTGGCATGAGCGCGATATCTCTCACTCTTCAACTGAGCGTTTTTGGCTGCCGGATGCTTTTATCACGGCTGATTTTATGCTCCATAGAATGAACAGTGTTATTGCTAACCTTACAGTGATGCCAGAAAATATGATGAAAAATCTCAACCTCACAGGCGGGCTTGTTTTCTCTCAAAGGGTTTTACTTGAGCTTCCAAAAGCGGGTGTGAGTCGTGAAGATGCTTATAGGATCGTTCAAAGAAATGCGATGAAAGTATGGGATGAGATCAAACAGGGCAAACCAACTGTCAATGAAAAAGGGGAGTCACTCTATCTTAACCACTTGCTAGAAGATGATGAGCTTAGAAGTAAACTTAGCGAAGAGCAGATAAGAGAGTGTTTTAACTACGATTACTACACCAAAAATGTTGATGCTATCTTTAAAAGAGTGTTTCAATAACCCACTTCAAACAGGCAGAAATTTTCTGCCTTATCCCTAAATAATTATTCTGAATATTACATCGAATTATATATAAAAATTTACCCAAAATTTCATAATTTTTAAAGTTAACTATAGATAAAATCCAAGTTATTTTCAAACAGTTTTTTATAGAAAACTAACTAGACAATCAGGATATTTAATGATAACAGTTATAAAAAGAAACGGTAGAACAGAACCTTTAGATGTAACAAAGATTCAAAAATACACTTCCGCTGCGGTCAAAGATCTCTTGGGTGTAAGTCAAAGTGAACTTGAGGTTGATGCGCAAATCCACTTTCGTGATGGTATCACTTCAAAAGAGATCCAAGAGACACTCATTAAAACAGCGGTTGATAAGATCGATATCGACGCACCCAACTGGACATTTGTTGCAGCAAGACTCTTTTTATACAACCTTTATCATGAAGTGAACAGCTTTACAGGTTATTGCTCGTTAGAGAAATATTTTGAACGTGGTGAAAAAGAGGGGCGGATTCTCTTAGGTCTTAGAGATATGTATGATCTTGAAAAACTTGACAGACATATCAAACCTGAACGTGATCTGCAGTTTAACTATCTTGGTGTTAAAACACTTTATGACCGCTACCTTATCAAAGACAGACAGGGCAACCCGATCGAGTTACCGCAACACATGTTTATGGCGATCGCTATGTTCTTGGCACAAAGGGAAGAAAACCGTGAAGAGTGGGCGATCAAGTTTTACGATATGATCTCAAAATTTGAGGTGATGATGGCAACGCCGACACTCTCCAATGCCAGAACAACCAGACACCAACTCAGCTCATGTTACATCGGTTCAACCCCTGATAATATTGAAGGGATCTTTGATGCCTACCAAGAGATGGCAATGCTTTCAAAATTTGGTGGCGGTATTGGTTGGGACTGGACACAGGTTCGCTCTATGGGAAGTTTCATTGACGGGCATAAAAATGCTGCGGGTGGAACTGTTCCATTTTTAAAGATCACCAACGACATTGCAATTGCAGTAGATCAACTCGGAACTAGAAAAGGGGCGATCGCTATTTATCTTGAGCCATGGCATATCGACATCAACGACTTTTTGGATCTAAAGAAAAACTCCGGTGAAGAGCGTCGTCGTGCGCACGATCTTTTCCCAGCACTTTGGATCAACGACCTCTTTATGAAGCGTGTACAAGAGGATGGTATCTGGACACTTTTTGATCCTTACGATACAAGAGAGCTTACAGAGCTTCATGGCGAGGAGTTTGAAAAAAGATACCTTGAGTTTGAAAAAGATGAGTCACTTATCAAAGAGAAGATCAAAGCAAAAGAGCTGTGGAAAAAGATCCTTACATCCTATTTTGAAACAGGCTCACCGTTTTTATGTTTTAAAGACAACGCTAACAAAGCAAATCCAAACGATCACTACGGTGTTATACGAAGCTCCAACCTCTGTACCGAGATTTTTCAAAACACTGAGCCTAACCACTACAAGATCAAGTTTATCTTTGCTGATGGAACTTCGGAGAGTTATGAAGAGGATGCAATCATCAAAGTTGACAGCGGCATAGAGAAACCTGCAAAAAAAGTTACCGCACTTGATACCCTTGGAGGCAGAGAGATTTTTGTGGTAGAAAAAGAGAGAATAAACGGTGCCACTGCTGTTTGTAATCTTGCTTCAGTTAATCTCTCCCGTATCAATACCAAAGAGGATATAGACCGCATTGTCCCTATTGCGATCCGTGCACTTGATAATGTGATCGATCTGAACTTTTACCCTGTTGAGAAAGTAAAACGCACAAACATGAGAAGCCGCTCGATCGGTCTTGGTGTTATGGGTGAAGCACAGATGTTAGCAGAAGCTGGCATAGAGTGGGGAAGCCAGGAACATTTTGACAAGATCGATGAAGTTATGGAAGCTGTTTGTTATAATGCTATCTCAGCTTCATCTGATCTGGCAGTTGAAAAGGGTGTTTATCCTGAGTTTGAAGGCAGTAAGTGGAGTAAGGGGATCTTCCCGCAGGATCATGCCAATGCCGAGGTGATCAACCTAGTAGATCGTGGAGGACTTTTTGCCTCTTCGTATGAGTGGGATAAACTTCGTGCAAAAGTAAAAAAACAGGGGATGCGAAACGGCTACTTAATGGCCGTGGCACCTACAAGTTCGATATCTATCCTCACAGGAACTACACAAGCGATCGAGCCTGTATACAAAAGAAAATGGTATGAAGAGAATCTCAGTGGGCTTATCCCTGTGGTTGTGCCAAAACTCTCACCAGATACTTGGGCATACTACACACCGGCGTACGATCTAAACCAGACCATACTTGTCAAAGCTGCAGCGATCCGCCAAAAATGGATCGATCAAGGGCAATCGCTTAATATCTTTATCACACTTGATAAAGCAAGCGGACGCTACCTCAATGAGATTTATATGTTAGCTTGGAAGTTAGGGCTCAAATCAACCTACTACCTAAGAAGTCAGTCTCCGGAAATCTCTAACGATGTTGAGGACAGATCGATGGAATGTGTAGGGTGTCAGTAAAAATATGAAGCCACTCACACAAACAGCACTTGATCCGTTTGTTGCAAGGTTTGATCATTTTCGCTCTGCCGAGCTTCGATCTGTAGAGGTTATGAATCCTTTTGAGATCAAAATCACTTTGGCAGCCCAAGATAAAGCAAGAGACTATGACTGGATCAGTATAAGTTTGCTTTTTAGTGAAGTGGAAGCTGTGAACTTAGTAGAGGAAAATCAGCTTGATTTTATCGATATGGAGGATGGGATCTCGATCATCTATAAAGAGAACAAATTTGCTTTTGGGATAGGGGAGTGCTACAATATCTCTTCGATAGAACGATCTTCACTCTACATCATTGCAAAGACGTTGAAGTATGAAGAGAGTGCATTTTAAAGGAGAATTATGAGTTATGCAGTAAAGGGAACGCTTTTTGGTTTTGAAGAGACAAAAAACGTAACGATCAACGAGATTGATGCGCTTTTTTCAACCATGAGTGATGATACAAATGAAAACATCTCATTCACACTTGTAAAACCACAACTTTTAAGGGAGTATGCTTTTGATCTTCCTATGGATGTAAAAGCTCTCTTAGATATTAACGAAGATTCTGTAGTTAGTGTTTATAATATCCTTATCATCCAAAAACCGCTAGAGAGATCTACGATCAACTTTCTCGCACCTATTATCATCAACCATGATAACAACTATCTAGCCCAAGCGATTCTTGATCCAAAAAAATATCCAAATTTTGGTATGGCTGAAACAATCGAGTCTTTTAAACAGTAGTGCAACTTTTGTTGCACACTCTCTAACAATATTTTTCTATAATAGCACCGTTACATCTAAAGAATATTTTTTCAAGCAGTTAGCAATGCTGGCTTCAAAATATATCGACTAACGCTTGATCCTTTGTGAGTGAGTGATCGCTACCGCCATTGCATCGGAGATATCAAGAGGCTTGATCTCTTTTTTGATCCCCAAAAGGCGCTTGACCATAAAAGCAACCTGCTCTTTGGAGGCTTTTGCTTTACCTGTGAGTGCTTTTTTAACCTGCAAAGCGGTGTACTCGTGAAATTGTCCAAATTCCTGCAGCAGTTTAAGCATAATAGCACCGCGAAACTGCGCTAGTTTGATGGTAGTGGATGGGTTGTGTGCATAAAAGATATCTTCCATCGCTACCTCATCGATAGTGTGTTTTTGAAACAACTGCTCAAGCCCTTCAACCATCTGCGGGATCTGAAACTGCAAGTTTTCTGCTTTCATCTTGATAAGACCCGCTTCAACAAGGGTTATTTTGGAGTTTTGCATAGCAATTATCGCATACCCCATATTTCGAGTTCCCGGATCGATCCCTAAAATATTAATTTGATTCATAAGTGCAATTATACCTGAATATTCACATCTGTTTAACCCTGTTTTATGGATGAAAAGGTTATTATTCACATACCATAAAAAATTAAAGAGTGAAATGTGAATATTGGCCAAGAAGTACTAGAAGAGTTAAAAAACGAGATTACTGAAGTTGAATACAACAGGTACATCAAACACCTTACTTACGATATTAAAAAATCAACCAGTGATCATGCCATCTTTTACGCTCCCAACGCTTTAGTGGTTAACTGGATCAAAAACAAATACAAAGAGAAACTTACCCACCTTTTTGAAGTTAAAACAGGCAATAAAGTCACGGTTACAATTACATTAAAAAACATCAAAGAGAGAACAAAAACAAAAAAAGTGGTTGAAAACAAACAAACAAGCTCACTTTTAAACCCCTCTTACCTTTTTGACAACTTCATGGTGGGAGGATCAAACCAGTTTGCTTATGCAGCAGTAAAAAGTGTGAGTGAAAAACCGGGTATTGTTTACAATCCTGTATTTATTTACGGTGGCGTTGGGCTTGGAAAAACCCACCTGATGCAAGCAGCAGGCAATCTTTTGCAAAATGCAGGCAAAGTTGTGATCTATGCAACCGTGGAGCAGTTTTTAAACGATTTTATCCGCCATGTGAAGAACAAAACAATGGAGAGATTTCAGGAGAAATATCGCAAGTGTGATGTACTGCTGATCGATGATATCCAGTTTCTCTCTAACAAAGAGGGGATCCAAGAGGAGTTTTTTCACACTTTTGAAGCGCTCAAGGGTGCAGGCAAACAGATCATCCTCACAGCCGATAAACACCCTAAAAAAATAGGTGGACTTGAAGCAAGACTACAAAGCAGGTTTGAGTGGGGATTGGTAGCTGACATTCAGCCACCTGAGTTAGAGACAAAAATTGCCATCATCAAGAAAAAATGTGAGATCAACAAAGTAAAACTCTCCGATGAGATCGTTAACTACATCGCAACTGTTATTGAGAGTAATGTGCGTGAGATTGAGGGTATTCTTTCTAAACTCCATGCCTATTCACAACTGATGCATGTTGAGATCGATTTGGAATTTACCAAAAATGTTCTTAAAGACCAACTCAAAGAAAATCACCAAAACCTTACTATGGAGACGATCACCAACATTGTTGCCAAAGATCTTAACATCAAACCAAGTGAGATCAAAAGCAAAGGAAGAAGCAAAAATATTGTTTATGCCAGAAGAGTAAGTATCTATATCTGTCGTGAACTTACCCAAAGCACCATGCCGCAACTTGCACAGTACTTTGGTATGAAAGATCACACGGCAATCTCCCATACGATCAAAAAGATCAATAATCTGATCGAAAAAGATGAGGATTTTAAAGTAAAAATCGATGAATTGATGCATAAAATATCTTCTTGTTCTTAGATTTTTAACAATAGCATAAAAAAAAAGATATAATTATAGAAGTGAACAGATGTGAATAGAGAAAAAAATCTTCTCACATCAAAATAGTACCGTAATTTGGTTAGTTGTAGCATGTTTTCACATTTTCACCTACACCTACTACTAACTACTAAAATTTATAAATAATATAGGGAAGTTCAAATGAAGATCACTATTGCAAAATCTGTACTAGAAAACATCTTAATCCATGCAGGTCCTTTTTTGGAAAAAAAAGACACTTCACAAATAACCTCTCATGTCTATCTTAATGTTAAAGAAAATCAACTTACATTAAAAGCTACAGATTATGAGATAGGTTTTGTTGTTAATGTCAGTAATGTAAATATAGAGCAAGAGGGTAGCGTTACGGCTAATGGTAGAAAGTTTTTAGATATTGTCAGAATCCTCAAAGATGGAGATATTAATCTTGAAGTTATCAATGATACACTCTACATACAACAAAGTCATTCAAAATTTAAACTTCCTATTTTTTCACATAATGACTTTCCGGAGTTTCCAAATTACGAAAACAAACCAAGAATCTCGATCGATTCCCATACACTTATCGAATCACTTAAAAAAATTACTCCTGCAATCGATATAAACAATCCAAAATTTGAACTCAACGGTGCACTTATAGATATCCAAAGCAACGCTATCAATTTTACTTCTACTGATACACGAAGATTAGCAGTTGTAACCATACTAAACAATAGTGATAATCAACTTTCACTTATCATCCCTAAAAAAGCAATTGTAGAGATCCAAAAACTTTTTTTTGATGATATTGAACTTTATTATGATGAAACAAATCTTATCATCCATTCAAAAGACTACACTTTCTTTACTAAGCTTATTAACGGTAATTTTCCGGAATACTCAAGAATCATCCCTAAAGAGACCACTTACGATCTTTTACTTCCAAAAGCAAATATGATCGATGCTATTAAACAGATCACAACTATCTCTACAGATGTTAAGATCACATTTACAGCAGATACTATCACTTTTGAATCACTCAGTGATGACAATATTGAAGCAAAAACAGAGATATCTATAGCAACAGGTTTTCAAGAAACATTTACTATTGCTATCAACTCAAAATATCTTTTAGATTTTTTAAACTCTATCAACGCTTCAGAATTTACTATGAAACTTAATGAAGGGAATTTACCGTTCATACTCAATGATGAAAACTTTATAACCGTAGTGATGCCAATAGTTATATAACTTTTATATTTTTTTCGATAGAATGTCTATAATTATGCTAATTTAGCTATTTTGGAGTGTGAAAATGGAGAAAAACAATTACGGTGCTGGTAATATTAAAGTCCTCAAAGGGCTTGAAGCTGTAAGAAAACGACCGGGGATGTATATTGGTGATACGGGTCATCGTGGTTTACATCATCTTGTTTATGAGGTAATAGATAACTCGATCGATGAGGCGATGGCTGGTCATTGTAATACTATTACGGTGACATTGACAAAAGATGGTAAGTGTCGCATTACAGATAACGGTCGAGGGATCCCTACAGATATACATCCAACAGAGGGTGTTAGTGCTGCAACCGTTGTTTTGACAGTTTTACACGCCGGTGGTAAGTTTGACAAAGATACTTATAAAGTTTCAGGTGGTTTGCATGGGGTTGGTGTCTCGGTTGTAAATGCTCTTTCATCCGATCTTCAGATGATTATTCACAGAGACGGTAAGATCTATGAGCAATCTTTTAAGCAAGGGATTCCTGAATGTCCGTTAGAGATAACAGGTACAACAAGAAAAACAGGTACCACCATAGAGTTTAGTGCCGATCCTTCCATTTTTACCGAAACTGTTACTTTTGAGTACGATTATCTGGCAAAAAGATTTAAAGAACTAGCGTATCTTAATCCATTTATTATGATCAAATTTAACGACGAGCGAAGCGGACAAAAAGAGGTGTACCATTTTGAGGGTGGTATCAGTCAATATATTAGCGATATGAATAAAAAACAAACGGTTGCCAATGTTTACTTTTATTCTGGAAAAGCGGACGATATTGAGTATGATATCGCTTTTATGTACAACGACTCTTATGAAGAGAAACTTGCCTCTTTTGTCAATAACATCAAAACACCAAACGGTGGTACACATGAAGCTGGTTTTAGAGCAGGACTAACACGTGTTATCTCGAACTATAACTCTAAAAACGGTGCCGCAAAAGAAAAAGATGTCAAAATTTCAGGTGAAGATGTGAAAGAGGGGCTTATCGCCATTGTTTCTGTTCGTGTGCCTGAGCCACAATTTGAAGGGCAAACCAAAGGGAAACTTGGAAACACTTATGTGCGACCACTGATCCAAAAAGCTACCGGTGATGCACTGAGTAAATATTTTGAAGAAAACCCGATCGAATCCAAAGCGATTGTACAAAAAGCACTTATGGCAGCGCGTGGCCGCGAGGCTGCAAAAAAAGCAAGAGAGCTTACACGCCGTAAGGATGTGATGAGTGTTGGAACACTTCCAGGTAAACTTGCAGACTGTCAAAGTAAAGATGCTTCTATTTGTGAGCTTTACTTGGTGGAGGGAGACTCTGCGGGTGGTTCAGCGAAGATGGGGCGTGATCGTGTCTTTCAGGCGATATTGCCACTTAAGGGTAAGATTCTAAATGTTGAAAAAGCAAGACTCGATAAGATCTTAAAATCAGATGAGATCACAAACATGATCACAGCGATGGGTTGTGGGATCGGTGAGGAGTATAACGAGGAGAAACTTCGTTATCACAAGATCATCATCATGACCGATGCCGATGTTGATGGTAGCCATATCCAAACATTGCTGCTAACATTTTTCTTCCGTTATTTTAGAAATATTGTTGAAAATGGGTATCTTTACCTTGCACAGCCACCACTTTACCGCTACAAAAAGGGTAAAAAAGAGATCTACTTTAAAGATGATCGTGCGATGAATGACTACTTGATCGAAAATGGAATTGAATCTTTGGAGGTTGAAGAGGTTGGTCATAATGATCTTGTGGCTTATTTTAAGATGGTGGATCACTATGCGGCTTCTCTTGAAGCACTGAAGCGTCGTTATTCGTTAGTTAAACTTATTCGCCATTTTATTGAAAACCCGGATCTTGTTGCAAAACAGGCTCGCGAGATGTTTGAAGATGTGAAAAAGTTCTTAGAGAGTATCGATAATAACATCCTTACACACAATATCAACGAAGAAGAAAACTCGATCCACCTTTTTGTCCAAACTGAAGGTGGTATGGAGGAGCTACTCATTAACGATGAACTTTTTGCAGCGCCACACTTTAGTGAAGCAAACTTTGTCTATCAAAAGATTCAAGAGTGGGGTGTAAATTTTGACAAGGATATTTTGGAAGTGTTAGAGGATATCAAAGATTATGCGAAAAAAGGTGCTTACATTCAGCGTTATAAAGGTCTTGGTGAGATGAACCCTGAGCAACTTTGGGAGACAACGATGACACCGGAGAACAGAGTGTTGTTGCAAGTAAGCATCGAAGATGCAGAGGTTGCAAGTGATGCGTTTACACTCTTTATGGGTGATGAGGTGGAGCCTCGTAGAAACTACATCGAAACCCACGCCAAAGATGTCAAACACTTAGATATTTAATGCTTTTACCACAAACTATTGAGAGGGAATACCGTTTTCGCTTAGCGCTGAGGATGGGGCTTCCTATTTTTGCACTTATTGTTGCGTTGATCTCTCATACACTTATAACAAACTACTCTACACTCAAACCTTCGTTTTATCTTGAAGCTCTGTTGTTAGTTGTTTTTAGTATCTATTTTATTTTCTACCTTATTTATCGGGGCTCAGATGTTAAAATTACAGACGATGTAACAAAAACATTTACCAGAGAATATCTTTACAAGTATCTTCTTAGAGGGATCCAACAAAAAAAAGAGTACACACTTTTGCTTATCAGCATCGATAACCTTAACGATATTAACAATCTTTACGGGATTAAAAACGGTGATAGGGTTTTACAGGAAGTTGCTCACTGGATTGCAAAATATTTAAAAGATGAAGGGATAGAGGGGTATCCCATAGGGCATATAAAAGGTGGAGATTTTGTTCTTGGATTGCCGGGAGATAAGGGGAAATATCGTGCAGTTATGGACATTATGTGCCTAAAAGCGGAAAGTTTTAAGGTTGGTAATATTGAGGTTAAAATCTCTGGAGCAATAACCGATACAAACTACTCCAAAGAGATCAACTATCTTATTGAGCATCTTTTTGAAAAACAAGAAAATATCCGATACCAAAAACAGGAGAGTCGTAGTGAAAATATCGATCCTAACGAGCTTGAATCGTTAGTGATTGCAGCGATTAAAAACAACAACATTGCTGTAAGTACACAAAAAGTGTATGGCAGCGATGAGTGTATCGAAGAGTGTTTTGTGAAACTCAAAGATAGTAGTGACAGATATATTTTCCCAAAAAAATATATTAAAGTGATTAACAAACTAGGACTTGGGGTATCATTTGATTTGATGGTGCTTGAGTATATTTTACAAAACAGTAATACTTTTGGGAAAAAAATTGCACTTAACATCTTTCCAACATCACTAAGAGATGAAACATTTCTTGCAAGATTAAAAGAGCTAATGCAAAGCAGCAAAGATATCTCCTTTGTTTTTATACTCTTTGAGATGGAGTATTATGCACATACAGACCGTTATAATGCTCTATTGCGTTTATTAAGGGGGTATAACATCTCCATAGTGATCGATCGTGTAGGATCGATCCATACCAGCTTTTTGTATCTTCGTGAGCTTGATATCGATTTTATCCGTTATGACAGCTACTACTCCTCTTTCGAGAGATTGGATAAAAATCGCAATATTATCAAAGGATTTAACACTATTGCTCATGAAAAAGGGGTAAAAAGCTGGGTGAAAAATATAGAAGATACACAGAGTTATCAACTTGCTAAAGAGCTTGAGATCGATTTTGTGCAAGGAAAATATTTATCAGAACTAGAAAATATCAACTAAAGGAAAAACAGATGAAATATGGTGAAAAAGAGATAAAAGAGTTTAATATCGATGATATGGAGATATGGCCAAATGAGCATGATAAGGAGTATCTTATTAAAGTAACCCTGCCGGAGTTTATGGCACTTTGTCCACGTAGTGGATATCCTGACTTTGCTACGATATACCTTGAATATACACCAGACAAATATGTAGTGGAGTTAAAAGCGCTCAAACTCTATATCAACTCATTTATGGGCAAATATATCTCTCACGAAAATGTCGCGAATGAGATTTATGATACAATATACAATAAAATAAAACCAAAGTATCTCAAATTAACAGCGGATTTTAATCCAAGGGGTAATGTGCATACTGTCATTGAGATTGACAGTTCCAAAATAACAAAAGGCTGAGTGATGTTAAGAAAGCTTTTGGGAAAGAAAGATAAAGCTGATAAAGAAGAGAGTATCGATCCAGAATTATCACAAAAAATTTTCAAGATGGATCTAGGTTCCATGCGTTTGTATATGAAATCGGAGGAGGCTCAGATAGATGGGCTTTATCTCATTATGCAAAAACTGACACAGCCCATCAACGACAAGGGTGAGTACTATCTCAAAGCCGACGATATGGATACCAAAAAGAAAAAGGCGTTTGAGCTTGTTTTGCTCATTGCAAAATCAAAAAAGATCAGCGCTAAAACCCTTGAAGGTATAGAAAAATTTATACAGATCCACAAAGAGATTATCAAAGAGTACGATTACGAACATAAAGAGATCTACACAGACCGCCTGCACAAATCTTTACAAACAGCCGTAGTGAATCTAGAAACACTCTCAAAGATACATCAGCGATTGGATCTTTAAGAGATTTTTGATCTTTTCGATCTGTTGTTGGTAGTGTTGATCTAGTATCTTTGAAAACTCTTTAGAGGGTTTTTTTCCCATTTTTATAAGGTATTTTCCATCTATTTTTGGTGCAATAGCATTGCAAAGATAGGTGATATTTTTGACTTTATGGATTTTAAGGTAAAGACGAAAAGTATCGATATCTAATTTCATTGCCAAAGCATACGAGGGTTGTTGCAGATAGCTGTGTAAGGTTATGATGTTGTTGAGCAGCTTTTTATCATCACTTAATTTTTTTAAAAAACTTACTTTCGCATCGTTTTCAAGGGGTGCTATTAGAGTTGCAAGCATCGCACTCACAGAGGCTTTTATATCAGATCTTTTTTCATTAAGTTCTAGATTGTCAAGTAGGTAGATGGTGTTGTTGTAACGTTTGGTATCGATCTGTTGTAACTCTTTAAATAAGTGAAAAAGCCCCATTTCTTTTAGAAGAACAAAACCTTTAGAGGGGTGTCTTGCTTTGATGAGGAGCTTTTCGATCTCTGTATAGATGCGCTCTTTTGGTAAAGTTTGCATCTCACCCTTTCGCACCATCTCGCTACATATAACAAAAAGCTGTTTATCTATACTAAGATCAAACCTTGCACTAAATTGCAAAGCACGAAAAACACGAAGGGGATCTTCTTTAAATGTTTGTGTATCAATTTGGCGCAGTATTTTGTTTTGAAGATCTTTTATGCCGTCAAAAGGATCGATGTAAGATCGCTTTGTTACATCATATCCAATAGCATTGATGGTAAAATCTCTTCTTTTTGCAGCACTTGCATAGTCTAGGTTTGGCACTATCTTTATATCAAACCCTTTATGTCCGGCGGCAATTTTATTTTCAACCCTTGGGAGTGTAAAATCGATATCAAGATCATCCAAAATCAGTTTCACAACACCAAAACTTTTGCCAACTTGTAAAACTTTACCAAACTCTTGCACTATCTCGATGATTTGTCGGTAATCTTTTGTATTGTACAGCTCTATATCTATATCTTTTGAGTCTATTTTTAGAAGAAAATCTCGAACATATCCACCGACTATTAAAGATTTTATATTATTTTTCTTTAATTTATCAAAGATTTCGTCTAAAACTATCGGATAGATAATATCCTGCATGATCACCTTCTTGATAAAGTTAAGTATTTGGTTTTTTTAAGAAAAAAGAGTAATTAGTATGATTATTGTAATTCTTAACAACCCTACAGAGAGTTATAAAGCCAAAGTATACCATCTTTTAATCGCTTTGCAATGAAAAAAAGAGTATAATTCGCGAAAATATTAAGAGGAACTCCTTTATAATGCAAAAAATAAGAAATATTGCCGTTATTGCCCACGTTGACCACGGAAAAACTACTTTGGTTGATGGTTTGTTGGAGCAATCGGGTACATTTGGCTCACATGAGCAACACGATGAAAGAGCGATGGATAGTAACGATCTTGAAAAAGAGCGTGGTATCACAATCCTTTCTAAAAATACAGCGATTCGCTATAAAGATCACAAGATCAACATTATCGACACTCCGGGACATGCCGATTTTGGTGGTGAGGTTGAGCGTGTACTTAAGATGGTTGACGGTGTTTTAGTACTTGTAGATGCTTACGAGGGTGTTATGCCACAGACAAAATTTGTTGTTAAAAAGATGCTCGCACTTGGTAAGAAACCGATCGTTGTGATCAACAAGATCGATAAACCTTCTGCTGAACCGGATCGTGTTGTTGATGAGATGTTTGACCTTTTTAGTGATATGGATGCAACAGATGATCAGCTTGATTTTCCTATCATCTATGCAGCAGCGCGTGACGGTATTGCAAAGCTCGATATGGATGATGAAGATGGCAACTTTGAGTGTATCTTTGAGACGATCATCAATGAGGTGCCGGAACCTGAAGGTAGCAGTGAGAACCCTTTTCAGGCGCAAGTTTTCACCCTTGATTATGACAACTATGTAGGAAAGATCGGTATTAGCCGCATCTTTAACGGTAGGGTAAAAAAGGGTGATCAAGTTGCCCTTGCCAAAGCAGATGGTGAGATTGTCAAAGGGCGTATTACAAAACTGATCGGTTTTCATGGGCTTAACCGTATGGAGATCGATGAGGCTGAAGCTGGTGATATCGTTGCATTTGCAGGGATGGAGACGGTTGATGTAGGTGATACGGTTTGTGATGTAGAAAACCCTATTGCACTTGATCCTATGCACATTGAGGAGCCAACACTTACGGTTATCTTTGCGGTTAATGACTCACCGCTAGCGGGTCAAGAGGGTAAACATGTAACAAGTAACAAGCTTAAAGATAGACTCGAAGCGGAGATGCGTACCAATGTGGCGATGAAGCTAGAGACGATCGGTGAAGGGAAATTCAAAGTAAGCGGTCGTGGAGAGCTTCAGATCACGGTACTGGCTGAAAATATGCGCCGCGAAGGGTATGAGTTTAGTATTTCACGACCGGAAGTTATCGTTAAAGAGATTGAGGGTGTGAAGTGTGAACCGTTTGAGCATTTGGTGATCGATGTTCCAGAGGATCTTAGCGGTACAGTTATTGAGAGACTCGGTAAGCGTAAAGCTGAGATGAAATCGATGGTGCCGATGGGTTCTGGTTTTCAGAGAATTGAGTTTGAGATCCCAGCACGCGCACTTATTGGTTTTCGTGGGCAGTTTTTGACAGACACCAAAGGTGAGGGTGTGATGAACCACTCTTTCTTAGAGTTCCGCCCATACAGTGGTGGTGTTGAGTCTCGTGCAAACGGCGCGCTTATCTCTATGGAAAACGGCGAAGCGTTAGCTTATTCACTCTTTAACCTGCAAGATAGAGGGGTACTTTTCATTAAACCTCAGACAAAAGTGTATGAGGGGATGATTGTAGGGGAGCATGCAAGAGGTAACGACCTTGTAGTGAATGCGATCAAAGGAAAAGCACAGTCAAATGTTCGCTCAAGCGGTGCCGATGAGGCGATCAAACTTGTACCACCGCGCGATATGTCGCTAGAGCGTGCACTAGAGTGGATCGAAGATGATGAGCTGTTAGAGATTACGCCACAAAATATCCGCATCCGTAAAAAATTCCTCAAAGAATCAGATCGTCGCCGCGAAGCTAGAAAAACTAAAATGGAGTAGTAAAATTATGCAGAGAAAAAAGATCTACAACCCAAGTTCAAAAGAGGGTGCGAACGAAAGAAAGATTTTTGGTGGTAATCCAACAGGGATTTTTGAGCTTAATGACATTAAATATCAGTGGGCATATAATCTTTGGGAGGTGATGCTCAATAACACATGGTTTCCCAAAGAGGTTGATATGACACGTGATGTTGTTGATTACAAAAACCTTACCGATGCAGAAAAAACTGCTTATGATAAAGCGCTTTCACAGTTGATTTTTATGGACTCACTGCAAACTAACAACCTTATTGACAATGTAAACCCTTATGTGACTTCGCCGGAGATCAATCTTATTTTGGTACGTCAAAGTTTTGAAGAGGCACTCCATTCACAAAGTTATGCCGTAATGGTAGATAGTATCTCAACAAATACCGATGAGATCTATACGCTGTGGCGTAAAGATATGATGCTCAAGCATAAAAATGATGCGATCGCGGCTGTTTATGAGGAGCTGGCAAAAGATCCTACAGAGACAAACTTTGTCAAAGCGTGTTTTGCTAACCAGATCCTTGAGGGTATCTACTTTTACAGCGGTTTTACATACCTTTACACATTGGCACGCTCAGGTAAGATGTTGGGTTCAGCACAGATGATCCGCTTTATTCAGCGTGATGAGGTGACCCACCTGGTACTTTTTAAAAATCTTATCAATACACTTCGCAAAGAGCGACCGGATCTTTTTACCGATGAGCTCAAAGCAGAAGTGATCGGGATGTTTAAAAAAGCGGTTGAATTAGAAGTTGCATGGGGCAAATATATTACTCAAGGGCAGATTTTAGGTCTTACAGATGCTATTGTCGAGCAATATATTCAGTACCTTGCTGATGACAGATTGCAGTCAGTTGGATTTGAAAAACTCTACAATGTCACGAACCCGATCAAATGGGTAGATGATTTCTCAAAATTTAACGATCAAAAAACAAACTTTTTCGAAGGTAATGTAGCAAACTACTCTAAAGGTAGTCTTACTTTTGATGATGATTTCTAAAACAAACACCATTAAAACACTTTGTACGCTCTCATTTACTACGACGAATAATTATGAAAAAAACCTTCAAACTCTCTTAGAGCTGATCGATCAAGCTCCAAAAGAGAGCATTGTTATTGCACCCGAGGTGTGCTTAACCTCTTTTGATTATGATCATTTTGATGCTGCGGCAAATTTCTCTTTGGTAGCGACAAAAGAGTTGCTACAAAGCTCAATGGGAAAAACTGTTGTCTTGACGATGTTGGAAAAGGATGAGCAGGGGGATGTGCATAACAGACTCAAAGTATTTCATAACGGTGAGATAATCCACCAAAGAACAAAAGTCAGACTTTTTCGCTTGGGTGGTGAGCACAAATATATGCAAGAGGGAAGCGATGAAGCGTTTGAGATCATAGAGGTTGACGGTGTGAAGCTGGCGATGTTTATTTGTTATGAGCTGCGTTTTAAAGAGTTGTGGCAAAAGAGTGAGGGTGCTGATGTGATTGCTGTGAGTGCGTGGTGGGGAAAACCAAGAAGTGAGCATTTTGCTTCACTTACACAGGCGTTAGCGATTATGAATCAGTGTTATGTGGTAGCAAGTGACAGTATGAACGAGGAGTGTACGGGTCTAAGTGGAGTTATTACACCACAAGGGAGTGTGCAGCGAAACGGGAATAGCTCTTGCTTAGTGCAGCCGTATAGCAAAAAAGAGGTTGTATTGATGCGCAGATACCTTGATGTAGGGATAAAATGTTAGACAGAATCAAAGCAACAAAAACAGCAAGACTAGCTGAGGAGTGCGACAAAGTGTTTGGTTTGAGTGATGCGGTAAAAAAAGCGATCGCACTTACTGACAGAGAGGTGTTTGTTCCTGCCGGTTTTCGCCATAACGCTTATAAGCTCGATGCTTTGCCAATAGGTGCCAACCAATACATCAGCTCACCGTTGACAGTTGCAAAAATGAGTGAATATCTTGTACCAAGAGAGGCTGACAGGGTCCTTGAGATTGGGTGTGGCAGCGGTTATCAGGCTGCTGTGCTTTCGCACCTGTTTCGCGGTGTTTTTACGATTGAGCGGATTGAAGCGTTGATACTTGAGGCAAAAAAAAGGTTTCGTGATCTTGGACTTAACAACATCCATGCCAGAACAGATGATGGACAAAACGGCTGGATCCAGTACGCTCCTTACGATCGCATCCTTTTTTCTGCTACAGCTAAAGAGATCCCGAAAAAACTGTTTGATCAGCTTAGCAATGATGGAATTTTGGTTGCACCGATGCAAAAAGGCTCCAAGCAGGTGATTGTGCGCTTTATGAAAAGGGGTGATCGCATCATCGAAGAGGAGTTAGAAGATTGCGATTTTGTTCCTGTGCTTGATGGGGTAGAATTAAAATAGTATAATACATGTAAAGGAAGAAGCGTGGAAGAGCATTACGGCATAAAATACACAAGACCGCAGGTGGTGTTACTGCAAGATACCGGCATAGGTGTAGCTGAAACAGCAGCACGCACATGTTATGACAGTTTTGAAAACAGCGAAAATGAAGCGATTCAGTCGATTAGAAACTCTTTGCCTGATAAGAGGATGAGAGATACTCTTAACGGTATTGAAGACTCTAAGCTCTTAGATGATCTTGCGTGGACATATTTTCATCACTCCATTTTAGAACATGCCAATCTCTCTTACCTTGTGCGTGGTACGAGTCGCGGAGTGTTGCAAGAGCATGCCCGCCACAGACTCCAAGCGATTAGTGTACGAAGTACCCGTTATACGATGAGTGGGATCATCAATGCTTTTGTTGCATCACAAAATGGTGGGGATAGGGAGTTTTTTATCAAAACGGTATTGGGTTATGATATGTTTGTAACTGCCGATGAGGATTATAACCGCCTCGAGATTGGTGCGATGTATGACAAACTGCTGTTTCAGATGAAAAAAGTGGAAGACTTTAACGCTATCGCCGTGGCAAAAAGCTCACTTGATTATCTCAAAGAGTTTGCAGGCAAACCGCAAGAGCTTTATGATGCCTTGCAAAACGGCAAGAAAAAACGTAATGTGGGTGATGCGTTTAAGCATATCATCACAGACAATGTCAAAGTTGATATGGTGGTAACTTTCAACCTTCGCAGTCTCAAAAACTATTTTGCTTTGCGTGACAGTGGGGCGGCATATTTTCAGATACGCTGGCTGGCTGAGGAGATGAAAAAAGCGACACCGAAAAAGTATCTCGATCTTATCGTGAAAAATAAATAGTCAGTCCTGAAAAACTAAATTC